>NZ_MCYD01000503.1:0-46996 GCF_002876325.1 Vibrio sp. 10N.261.52.A1 | reverse complement strand
CGCAGCAATCCGGCTACTGTTTATCTCTTCGAGATAAGGTGCTCCCTGCATCTTTCCTTGATAGTGGCTAAATCCTTTAACCAATTTCCTTTTTGTTCATCGCCATCCTAGCGGTGTCCATTCTAGCCTGTCATCCTGACTGGCGAATCTCATCCAGAGATTATCACTTCCTTGCTGACCACTCATCCTAAGTAATCAAATCTTCATCCTGAAGATACCTAGTCCGTTAGGCTTTTTCCTGTTCCTGCCAACTCCCTGTCGACAAGTTAAATATTACGGCAAATGGCCGCGTTTCCTAGATAGTCCTAAAAAACATTTCAGGTGGGAAATTCGCCCACAAACACAAAAGCCAATTAAATCATTAACTTATATATTAATTGGGACAATTTTCTGAGTTTAAAGTGACTTAGTCTCACATCACTTGTAAGAGATCTCGCACAAAGCGGGTATCACAAACGGAAATTCGACTTCTGACAGGATAATTACACAGTCAAAGCTAGAAAAAGCGTACGCTCACCCCCATGTATTTGTCACGATATTAAATAAGAGATTCATCGGATGAGCCAAGCTATCTGTCGACTGATCGCTGAAGAACTGAATGTTCGTTCTGAGCAAGTCACCGCCGCAGTAAACCTAATTGACGACGGTAATACCGTTCCCTTTATTGCCCGCTACCGTAAAGAGGTTACGGGAGGCTTAGACGATACCCAATTACGTAACCTTGATAGTCGCCTTTCTTACCTTCGTGAACTTGATGATCGTCGCCAAACAATTCTTAAGTCGATTCAAGACCAAGGTAAACTCACGCCAGAACTCGAGCGTGATATCACTCAAGCCGACAGCAAGACTCGTCTAGAAGATTTATACCTACCTTACAAACCAAAGCGCCGCACTAAAGGCCAGATCGCGATTGAAGCGGGTTTAGAACCACTTGCCGACACACTGTGGAATGAACCACAGCACGATCCAGAAACGGAAGCGGCTAACTTCATCAGCAACGATAAAGGCATTGCCGATACCAAAGCCGCGCTCGATGGCGCTCGTGCGATCATCATGGAACGCATTGCGGAAGACGCAAACCTACTAGAAAAGATTCGCCAACACCTAACGCGCAACTCAGAGCTAGTCGCTCGTGTGGTGACAGGTAAAGAGCAAGAAGGTGAGAAGTTCAAAGACTACTTCGAGCACAACGAAACACTCAGCAAAGTGCCGTCTCACCGTGCACTTGCGATGTTACGTGGCCGAAATGAAGGCTTCCTAACACTGGCGATGAATGCCGATCCTGAGCAAGAAGAAGGCGCTCGTGGCTCTTACTGTGAAAACATCATCTCTGATCACTACGGTATTACTTTAAGCAGTGCACCTGCAGATGCATGGCGTAAGCAAGTGATCAGCTGGGCATGGCGTATTAAGGTTTCTATGCACATGGAAACCGAACTCATGGGCGCGATGAAAGAGCGTGCAGAGATCGAAGCGATTGAAGTATTCGCCACCAACCTAAAAGACCTACTGATGGCTGCGCCTGCAGGCCCTCGTGCAACGTTAGGCCTAGATCCAGGCTTACGTACCGGTTCGAAAATCGCGGTTGTTGATTCAACAGGTAAGGTTCTCGCGACAGAGACCATCTACCCTCACCCACCACAAAAGCAATACGACAAATCAGCTCACATTGTTGAGCAAATGGTTCGTCAGTTTAACGTTGACCTGATTGCGATTGGTAACGGTACCGCTTCACGCGAAACCGACAGCTTTGTGGCTGATGTGATTAAACGTGGCAACCTAAAAGCGCAAAAGATCATCGTTAGCGAAGCCGGTGCATCGGTGTACTCAGCATCTGAATTAGCAGCGAAAGAGTTCCCGAATATGGACGTATCGCTGCGCGGTGCTGTGTCTATAGCGCGTCGTCTACAAGATCCTCTAGCTGAGCTTGTGAAGATTGACCCTAAATCGATCGGTGTGGGCCAATACCAACACGATGTAAGCCAAACCATGCTTGCTAAGCGCCTAGATGCGATTGTCGAAGACTGTGTAAACGCGGTGGGTGTTGATGTGAATACGGCTTCTGCAGCACTACTGACCCGTGTTGCTGGCCTTTCTAGCGCTATTGCTCAGAACATCGTCGACTACCGTGATGAAAATGGTCGCTTCGAAGCGCGTACGACACTGAAAAAAGTCGCTCGTTTGGGGCCAAAAGCCTTTGAACAGTGTGCTGGCTTCCTGCGTATCATGGACGGCAAGAACCCGCTAGATGCATCATCGGTGCACCCAGAAGCTTACCCAGTGGTTAAGAACATCGCTAAGAAAAACCAGAAAGACATCAAGTCTCTGGTAGGTAACACAGACTTCCTACGTGGCCTGCACGCGATTGATTACACCAATGAAAACTTTGGTGTACCTACGGTGACTGACATCATCAAAGAGCTAGATAAGCCCGGCCGTGACCCTCGCCCAGAGTTCAAGACTGCTACCTTCGCCGACGGCGTAAACAGCGTTTCAGACTTAGAGCCGGGCATGATTCTAGAAGGTGTGGTATCAAACGTGGCTAACTTCGGTGCCTTCGTCGATATTGGCGTTCACCAAGATGGTTTAGTTCACATTTCAGCGCTTACTGATCGCTTTGTCTCTGATCCACGTGAAGTGGTTAAAGCGGGTGACATCGTGAAAGTGAAAGTGATGGAAGTGGATGTTCAGCGTAAACGTATTGCACTCAGCATGCGTATGAAAGACGAGCCGGGACAAGACAACCGAGCTCAACGTTCAAGTGCACCTCGCACGCAAAGCCGCCCGAATCAACACTCGCAAGGTGGACAACGCCGTCGTGAAGAGCCACAACAAAATGGCGCAATGGGCGGTGCATTCGCAGCTGCTTTTGCTAAAGCGAAAAAATAATCCAATAGCGCATTTGAAAAACAGATTCGCCTAAAACAGAAAACCTGCATCCCTTAGGGTATGCAGGTTTTTTATTATTTGTTCAAAAAAGACATCGAAATTTAGCTGAATCATGAATTATCGATTCATAGCACTACTAACATTTCAGATGGAGCATGAGGCGCAACAGCATGACCATAATGATACTTTATGACCTTACGTCGTTTCTCCATCTGTCCCTCCTGAATCGCCGCATCTAAAACATGCTTTGGCAGGCGGAAACGCATGGTATAGCCTTTTCCTTGGTCAGCACTGTATGTTCTTAGCGCCAACAAGCTAAACAGCCTATCAAAAGGATCTTGTGACTCTTCTTGGCTAACCGAATTGGCCTCTGACTCGTTCTCCATTTCATAACCTGGATGGTCTGAAGGATCCCAAGCCGACTGCTGCCTTCGTTTATCGTCCGACTTTACCTTGCGCTCTGCATTGGTTCTCGCCAATGCTACTGCGGGAGCAACAGGTTCTCGGACTTTATTATCACGCGCAACTTGCTCTGTTTGCACATTAACGGACGGGGCGATTAGTGGCACACTCACTGCAGTTGCAGGTGACACAATCATCGCGAACTCTCCTCAAGAATCGCCCATTGCTGCTGCCATAACACTCTTGTACTGAGTTAGCACAACATGTATGGCCCAAGTTACTGCACTCTGCTCAGGTGAGAGAGAGATGTCTGAGTATCATGCAGTGCATTGGTTAGATTATATATCGACCAAGATGGTGATAAATTTAGCAATTATTTTTGTGCGAAACTGACTAGCTCACTGCAGAAGGCATCCGCTTCCGTCATAAACGGTGCATGCGAGGATTGAGTGAAGATGTACTGCTCGGTGTGAGGTAGTGCATTGCCCAGATCTTTAGCGACCTTGATTGGCACCAGCCCGTCTAATCGACCGTACAAGCGCAGCATAGGAACGGAAATCTCCGGTAATTGTTCTCTTAAATCGACATCAGACAGCATCTTTAGTCCTGCCAATAATGATTCAGGGTTTGGTAATGGGCGGGACAGTACCGCTTGCTTAAGCTGTTTTACGTCTTGCCTTGCCGAAGGGCTGCCCATGGCTTGCAGGGCCATAAAACGTTCGATGGTGGTTTGAAAGTCTTCAACCAACTGTTCCGTAAACGCGGTTAATACGTTGGGTTGGATGCCGCGCCATAGTACCGGCTCTTTTGCGGCAGCGAATTTCGGTGAACTAGCAACCGTCACCAACTTGCTTACATAATCGGGATGATGCAATGCCATGTGCGTTGCGACCAAGCCACCAAGTGACCAACCGACCCAAATAGCTTGCTTAGGAGCTTCGGCCAATAGTTGCTGGGCTATCTCCTCAAGATCTTGAGCATGACAATGAGAGCTATGACCGTAACCAGGCAAATCGACAACGTGCACTCGGAAATCAGCCTCTAACGCATTTACGGTTTGCTGCCAGACTGCACCATTCATTCCCCAGCCGTGGACTAACACCAAATCGGGTCCCTGCCCTGAAACATGCCAATATAACGCGTCACTCATTCTCAATATTCCCTACTTTTTCCATCAGCGATAACCTGCACTTTTCAGTATGGTGAGCAAAAGGAACACCATAACCCAAAAGCATCGCGAGCTATGTTATCCGATTGGCTACAAAAACACACACCACGTCTGGTCACACCTCAATGTCACCTCTGCAAGCTAGATAAACAGCCTAATGATCACCACCCTCGATGGTGTGATAGTTGCCTAAAACTGTTCGAGCTCGTGCCTCGCTGTCAAAGGTGCGGACTGAAAACGGTCACAGCCGTCGAGCAATGCGGTGAGTGCTTGGCTGCCCCACCCCCTTGGCATCGGCTCTATTGTGTTGGTGATTACACCTTTCCAACCGCAGGCTATATCCAACAGATGAAGTATGCCGATAAATTCTGGTTTGCTCGAGATTTGTCGACCTTGCTCGCGTCACGCATCGAAGAACCAGCATCTCTCGTCACCAGTGTTCCCTTACATTGGCGTCGATACTTTCATCGTGGTTTTAATCAAAGTCAGCTACTGGCGCGTTACACCGCTCAAGACCTCAAGGTGGAGCATGCCGTTTTATTCAAGCGCATCCGTTCAACCGGTTCGCAGCAAGGATTAACTAAATCAGCCAGAAAAAGTAATTTGAAAGGTGCATTCGCGATGAAAAACACCAGCTTCTCAGCGATGGATTACTCGCATGTCGCGATAATTGATGATGTTGTAACCACAGGCAGTACTGTGTATCAATTATGCCAATTATTACTTGAAGTAGGGGTGAAAAGGATTGATATTTACTGCATCTGCCGCACTCCTGAGCCCTCTGGATAACTGGCGTGAGTCGCTACTTGTACAGCAATCCAACAAAAAAGGGCTGAATTACAAATCTGACAGGAGTAGAATGGCGCTAATAGCCTACAAATTTACTCAGGTATTCGTCGTGTCAAATATTACTATTACAGAAACAGCTCAAACTCATTTTGCCAATCTGCTGTCACAGCAGCCTGAAGGTACAAACATTCGTGTGTTCGTGGTAAACCCGGGTACACAAAACGCAGAGTGTGGTGTTTCTTACTGCCCTACAGATGCTATTGAAGCGTCTGACACAGAGCTTAAATTCGAAGCTTTCTCTGCATACGTAGATGAGCTAAGCCTACCGTTCCTAGATGAAGCTGAAATTGACTTCGTTACTGACAAAATGGGCTCACAGCTAACACTTAAAGCACCAAACGCTAAGATGCGTAAAGTCGCAGACGATGCCCCCCTTCTAGAACGTGTTGAATACGCAATTCAAACACAAGTTAACCCACAACTTGCTGGTCACGGTGGTCACGTTAGCTTGGTAGAAATCACTGAAGACGGCGCAGCTATCGTAGCATTCGGTGGTGGTTGTAACGGTTGTTCTATGGTTGATGTAACGCTAAAAGAAGGCATCGAAAAAGAACTTCTTCAACAGTTCGAAGGTGAACTGACTGCTGTTCGTGATGCAACAGAGCACGATCGTGGTGAGCACTCTTACTACTAACCTCTGATTAAGTATGAATAATTTTTTGAAAGGTTGATGCGCAAGCGTCAACCTTTTTTGTTATATGGATGAGCAAGTTAGGACTACCACGTTCTCTCTATACTCTTTTGTTATCCAGCAATATTTTCACCTCGTTACCATCTTGAGTAAGGTATTCAAGTGATCGTAATCGATTCCTGCTTCAATAATTTTCGGATATGAAAACTCGGATCTAGGAACTCAAGGTCATTTCCCCTATATTAGAATGACTTTACAAGAAAGAATTCAAATGAGCTAAGGAGCGAGCGCAATGACAAAAAGGACCAAGCCAGAGATTTTGGCTAAACAAACTGTCGCTCAATCAAGACTATTCTCTATCGAGTCTCTCGACTTACGCTTTTCAAACGGTGAAGAGCGCACTTACGAACGCATGAAGCCTAGCGGGCGCAACGCAGTGATGATGGTTCCGATTACTGAGCAAGGCGATATTCTATTAGTCCGTGAATATGCAGCGGGAACTGAACGCTACGAGCTCGGCTTTCCGAAAGGACTGATTGATCCAGGTGAACAACCAAGTGACGCTGCGGTTCGTGAACTCAAAGAAGAAGTTGGCTTTGGTGCTAACAAGCTCACTCCACTCAAGGAAGTGATTCTCGCTCCCTCTTACTTTTCTAGCAAAATGACGCTGTTTATCGCAGAAGACCTCTACCCAGAGAAGCTAGAAGGTGATGAACCTGAACCACTGGACATTGTGCGCTGGCCGCTTGCTCAAGCCGAAGAGCTATTAACGCATCTCGACTTCTGTGAAGCTCGCAGTATTACCGCCCTACTATTGACCCTTCGCTCGCTAAATAATAACTAAAGCCATAAGCGCTCGAAGAGTAAGAGAATATTTATGCCAACAACAAAAGATTTGTCTCATCTCCTACCCTCTGTGATTGAGGTTGCTCGCTCTGCAGGCCAGCTCATTTTAGAGATCTACGAAAAGAAAGATTACGAAGAGTTCACCAAGAGTGACGACACTCCAGTCACCAGTGCCGATCTGGCAGCGCATAAACTGATCTCGAAAAAACTGAGTGAGCTCACGCCAGATATCCCTGTACTATCTGAAGAGGCCGCTGACATTAGCCTAGAAAAGCGCGCACAATGGGACCGCTACTGGCTGGTTGACCCACTAGACGGAACACAGGAGTTCATCGCAAGAAGCGGTGATTTCGCGACAATTGTCGCCCTAATTGAGCACAACAAGCCGGTAATGGGTGTGGTGTATGCTCCAGTTTCTGGTGTGAGCTATTACGCCTACAGCGGTAAAGGGGCGTGGAAGATTCCAGACCTTAACGACAGCGTCAAAATCAAAACGCATCGTCATGAGCTACCAAACCAATCTATTGCAATGGCGATCAGCCGTCGCCAAGACATCAATCGTATTACTAGCCGTATGAGTCCTGCTTGGAACTATGACTTAGTGCCATTAGGCTCAGCAGCTTTGAAGGCCTGTCTGGTCGCAGAAGGTGCTGTCGATTGTTACTTACGCCTTGGGCCTACTGGCGAGTGGGATACCGCGGCGACGCAATGCATTGTTGAAGAGGCGGGGGGACGCATCTTGAGCACGCAATTAGAACCACTCTCTTATAATGAAAGAGAGACGCTTGAGAACCCGAACTTCATTGTACTGGGTGATGCTGACTTACCATGGGCCGAGATCTTACAAGGTAAAGACTAAACCCACTTAGCCTCATAACAATCTGATATTCAAATAAAATGGGCACCTCGATGAGGTGCCCATTTTTATATCTTGTTGTCGGATAACCAGCGGAACTTAGTTATTAAGAAGCTAACTAGAAGCGCCCTTGATAGCTAAACTGGTACTTACCTTGGCTATCTGGATTACCAAGCCATTTCAGCTGACTCTGCATCGCTGGTGGGAATTCTGCACCCGGTTTAAACCATGCTGCCGAGGTGTAGCTTTGATTTGGTGTAACATTCGCAGAGAACTCGCTATCCACTTGAGCACTCTTCTGAGAGCCCTTGGCTGCCAGTGTATTATCTTCACAAGTGATGTCAGCAATCACAGGGCCAAGATCCAACGAACCCACTGGCGAGTCGACTGCAGCACCAGACCAAGCCACAGTGCCTTCTCCAGACTGACACCAAGGTTGAGCATGAACCGCATGCTTGATCGTCAGCTCTACTTGTCCACCAATTGAAACCGGGACTGGAATCGCTGGCGCATACTTCATCACGTTAGCAGCAGGCATTGATGCGACTAAGTTTTCCGCATACGCACCGCTCATGCTGTACCCAACGCGTCCTTTTCCTGACAAGTTCATGTCGCTATTACGGCCAAAGCGCACCGCTAACTCAGCTTTGGCTTGGAAGAGTTTAGAGAACTGAAAGTCCCACTGCACTGAACCGTAATTAACACGCTGCCAGGCGATATTATTGGCGCTGCCCTGCCAAACCGTTCCTTCAACACCTTCAATATTCAAGCCACGCACAGCCGGTGCATGTTTGAGTACAAAAGAGGCCGGTAGGTGCAGCAACAGACTAACCGAGAAAAAGACAATAAAGATGCCGCCAAAAAGTAAACCTAACTTCAAAGATAAACCGCGTTTCACATTAACCTCGTTTAAACTGTAGTCGGTTGACCTCAATAACCCCTGGGTTATCGGAGCGATCAATGTCCATAAACTCAACTTCGACACCCTGCTTCTCTTTCAAGTATGTCAGCCAATCTACAAACTGATTAAAAGGCACAGGTTTCACCCAGACTTGCAGCATCTCGCCACGCGGCTGAACTCGAATTAATTCAATCTTGAAACGACGCATAGAAGCTGGCACAGATTGGTTTAAAGGCTGGCTAGCAACAATCCCACCACTTCCTCGCAGCTCCACCACTTCGTTGGCTTTATTGGTTACCCAAGTCAGCAGTTGCTTCTCACTTTGAATACGGTTTTGTGCCATCTCAGCTCGCTGACTAAGCGGCTGCAATAGCCCCCAGTACACGATACCTACCACCAATAGAATGGAACAACCGATCACTAATCGTTGCTCTCTTTGACTTATTGAAGTCCACCACGCTTGGAGTGGCTCAATCATATTTCTCATCACTGATCTCCTTACGCAGTTTATTGACGGGGTTTAAGGGTAAAGCTACCAAATACGGCATCACCATTACGATTCAATGGCCCTTGCTCAACGGTAAACTTCTCTTCTAGTTTCACTCGCGCAGTCTCGAAATGTTGGAAGTCAGAACTCTTCGCTTCCAATCTCACTTCAGAGCGGTTGCCGTCGTAGCGAATACTATTCACTTCGATGGCTTTCACTTGTCCTAAGGTTTCTGGCAGTAACGCTAGCCATCCAAGTAAGGAGTCACCATCACCCGAGCTACCATACTTCTTAGCTTCGTCGTTCATCTGACGCTTAAGGTAGCTAACCGTCGGAATACGTTGCTTACCCGGGAGTACGCTTCTAAATATACGTTCACTCTCCGTTCGGTACGCTTCAGCTTGTGCCTCGTACTGCTGAACCTTTAAGACTTGTTGAGTGACGATTACTGCCACCAGCAAACAAGCAGCAATCGCTACTTTTTGCCATACGCGCCAGTACTTACTGAATGAAGATTTGGTTTTAAAGGTGCCAGTCAGTAAGTTTACGCCACTTGTGATGGCTTGTTGGCTCAGTAAAGACATAACCAGTTCAGCAGGTTTGGCTTGCCACTCAATGCCACTTTGCTGTTGAATGTCATCACTTGGCAGTGCGGTGTAGCTAAAAATCGTTGGTGACTGCTCTTCGTCATCTAAGGCAACCCAATCGCTTTGTAAGAACATCGCTAGCCACGCCTCATTGATCGACACTGCTTGATAGTTGCTTTGACGCAATAACCAATGTTGGTCGATCTGCAGCGCACTGATGCCCTGATCTTCTAAAGGCAACGCTAAGGTATCAGGCAATACTTTACGAAAGATAATGTTAGCTTCGCGGAAAGTATCCAGCGCCTGCTTCAGCCACTCGCGTTCCACACCACACACGGTGGCATGCGTTGCGTCTTTATCTAAAATAGTCAGATGTAAGTCTTCGATATCTTGCGCGACTTCGTCTTCTAATAAAAACGGCAGCATAGAATCGAACTGGCGAGCAGCACCTTTCGGGATCTCAACACGCTTAATTAAGCACTCATTTCCCGGCAATAAAGCGATACAACTGCGTTTTTCAGCGTAAGGCGTTAACTCACCAAGCTGATCCCAGCTAGACAGTTCACCACTTGCTATCACTTCTTGTTGGCTTGTCGACCAAACTAACCACTGCACTGGGCTCTGTGGTTCGCTACTCAGTCGAACGGTCAGAAACTCGCTCACTGATTCCTCCAAAACGACGGCGTACCACCGTCACTGTTTCTCGATTACTACTATAGAAAAGCGTTCGTATACGTACACGAGATTGCTCAACTAAAACCTCTGCATCTAGCTCAAAATAGGCACTATCTACAGTTAAATATGCTTTTGCTTTTTTGCTGACTTCAGCACTGACCGCGGTAATGGCGCTCTCGGCCATGAAATCATCTACGGTGTCCCAGCCATCAAACGGGCGTTTATCAATCAGCTGTTTCGCATCCGACTCACTTAAGCCAGGTGCAAACATCGCTTCCAATAACGGCGCTTGTTGCTCAGTCAATGTATTCACATTCAGTCGAAAGTCATCGGTCGGTAAGGCACACACAAAAGGACGAACCTTATTCATGACCTCACCAGTCACCTGATACACCGCTCTAAGCTCAGACTCATCCGCCATTAAACTGTTTGCTGCGACATAAGGTGGCTTCATCGCCTCATAGGTGCTGTCCTCGACGCCTGCCGAAGAGGTTGCTCGAGTATCGCTGTCGACAAATTCCCAGCTTGAATGCGCGATAACCTCAGCTTGATAAGGCTCGACGTCTTGGTTCTCCAATAAGGTCTGCCAAACCGTCACTAAGTAAGGTGTCTGGTTGCTAGAAGTGGTTGCTACTCCAGCTAATGCATTGAGATTAAAACAAGATTGTGCGTCAATAATACGCCCTTTAACTTGCCCATAATCTAATGGGTATACCTGCTCTTCCAATGCCCATGGCTGACTTAGGTTGACCGTATCACTGTCTTTGTAGCTTTGCCTAATACCATCTTGTACAAGCGCTTCAACGCCAATGCTATACCAATAAGCTTGTTGGTAATTCAGCTGGTTACCAACGCGTTTGAATTGAGTAAACAAGCGTTCCGACATGCTGCCTGCAATGGTTGCCATAATCGCCAGTAACATCAGGATAATGATCAGCGCGACACCACGTTGCTTACGCCCTAGCGAACGTCTTGTTAGTACAAGCTGATTAGTTCGAAGCATCACCGCCCCCCTCGCTACTATCTGAGGAGTCACTGCTTGAATCGCCACCAACCTGATCTAAGGTGCCACTTGGTGTCAGATAAATTCGCTCTATCTCACCATAATCTTTTAACGTCAGCTTAAGTCTCACCGCCTTTGGTAACGACTTATCGCCTTGCCACTCTTTACCCCAACGCTTTCCGTCGTAGAACTCAAACTCCAAGGCCTCAACCTCATCAAGCAAAGGGGTGATGACCGCTTCCTGCCCAGCGGGTGTATCTGGGTAGCGCCACCACAGGCGTTCAAGCGTCTCTTCTTTAAGACGGTAGCCCACTTTCGTCACTTCACCTCGAGGAAACTGCTGCTGTGGGTTGTGCCAGCCAAGGCGAGTAAACACGATACCAATGCTATCGGAGTCCAATAAATACTCTTTGATTATAACCAGCTTAGGTGATGCTTCTTCACCATCAGTACGAAATTGTCGCACTGCCATCTGGCGAAAATCATTATCTAAGATAACTAAACTGCGCTGCAGTTGGTTCAAACGAGCACTGCGCTCAGCTGAAAGCTCGTTGCTTCGCTGCACCTGATTCACTACTTGATAGGCCGCCATGCTCAGTGTGGCAAAGATAGCGATTGAGACCAAAACTTCAATTAAGGTAAAACCTCTCCCTTTTGAAGATAGACCTTGTTTGCGAGCCATACTGTTATTTACCGTCATGCTTTTAGTTAACCACATAGCTGCGCACCGTAACGACTGGAGAAGCTTGCTTGCTGGTTGCCACGCTGACATCAAAAGCTTTTAGCATATTATCGGCCGTATCGATTGGGGTAACTTTCCAAAACCACTCTCGACCTGCTAGCTCCTGCGTACCTTGTGTCTTTTTCAGCTTCTCTGGGTGTAGCATCACCAAGGCCATTTGATTATCAACGACCATAGCCGCGAAGGTTTTTTCTTCTAAATAACTCAATGTATTGATGTGCTGAGTTACGGCGCGAATCACACTGATCGCCGCAGTAGCAAAGATCGCAAGCGCCACCAACACCTCAAGCAGCGTCATACCACGAGAGCGATAAGGAGAACGGTTATTCCTCTTCATCTTCTTCTCCTGGTTCTAACAATCGAATCACACCATTATCCGACACTTTAATACGCCAGCCATCTTGTATGGTATCGCCTGTGTTGGGGTAGAAAGAGAGTGTAAATGGTGTCACTTCAGCACTCGACAAGATGAAAACCTGTGGTGGCTTAGGCTTCTTTTTTTCTTCAAGGTCAGCAAACATATCTTCATCAAATAAGCTTCCTGGGTTGAATAACCGATCATCGTCTGCCCATGCGCCACCGCCTAAGCTGAGTGATAGAGCAAGATCTTCCGGTAACTCTGTTGAAGAGGGTATTTTTTCGAATTCGACTTCCTGCCAACCTTCAGACTTCAGCGTCATCAGAACATAGGTCGATTTCTTTTCATCGATGCGAATGCCAAAATCCAGCCCACTCAAAATCGCTTCTTCACTAAGTAACTGAACTCGTTGATAGAAACTTTGAGCGTATTTTTTGGCGACATCTTTACTATTGGTAGGAATGGTCGCAATCACTGCGACCGCCGTTACTGAAAGTAATACCAACACCAAAAGAATCTCAATCAAGGTGAAACCTGGCTGTTTGTGCGTAGTTTTCACCTTGCAGACTCCATATGTTTACGTCCGACCATCAAATAACGGCGTCAAGCGACAATAAGCCTAGGCTTACTGAAAGTCTTGCATGTTCCAGTTACCGATATCCGCAGCAATACCTTCACCACCTTCTTGACCATCAGCGCCAAGTGTAAAGATGTCGATAGTGCCGTTATCGCCAGGGCTTAGGTATTGGTACTCGTTGCCCCATGGGTCGTTAGGTAGACGCTTGATGTAACCACCGTCGCGGTAGTTACGAGGCTCTGGGCTGCTTGGCTTAGAAACCAGTGCATCAAGACCTTGATCCGTTGTTGGGTACACGCTGTTATCCAGTTTGTACATATCTAGCGCATTCTCTAGTGCCACGATATCTGTGATGGCTTTTTGTTGATCAGCCTTCTCTTTGTTACCCAATAGGTTAGGTACAACAAAGCTCGCCAATACGCCAAGGATAACCACAACCACCATCACCTCTAGTAGGGTAAAGCCTGATTGTTTCTTCATTTTGTTTTTCATTATTTTCTCCAAATTACAGACAACGAGTTGAGGGGAATATTGTCCTTCTCTCGATAATCCAAAAACGTTCTATGGACGGAATTAGCCGCTCATTAAATTGTTCATTTCAAGCATTGGCATCAGAGTCGCCATCACAATAAACAGCACCAAACCTGCCATCAGAGCGATAAGTGCCGGGGTAAAAATGCCTAACGCAATGTTTACCGTCGACTCAAAGCTTTGGTCTTGGTTATCGGCTGCACGAGTCAGCATCTGCTCTAATTGACCACTCTGCTCACCACTAGCAATCATGTGCAGCATCATCGGCGGAAAGAGCTTAGTATGATCAAGCGCTTTACGCAGGCTCGCCCCTTCTCTCACGCTATCTGATGCTTGTAATACTTGTTGTTTGACATGGTGGTTCGACATTACATCAACCGCCACTTTCATCCCTTCAAGAATAGGAATCGCACTTGAGGTACAGATTGAAAGTGTACGAGCAAAGCGAGAGGTGTTGATACCTTTCGCTATCTTGCCGATCAGCGGGATACTCAACAATTTGCGATCCCAACTTAGACGAACGCCCGGTCTTTTGAGCGCGGTCTTAATCAACACAATCACACCAATGATCAGCAACAGTAATTGGATGCCCCAATCTTGGATAAATTCACTCGATGCCAATAAAAATTGGGTTGATTGAGGAAGCTCTTGTCCCATCTGGATGATTGGTTCAACGATCTTGGGTACTACCGTTGCTAATAGGAACGAAACGATAGTCACCGCAAACACCACCAGCACCACAGGGTAAATCATCGCTTGCAGCAGCTTAGAGCGCATCTTTTGGCGATTTTCTGCATAGTCGGCTAATCGCTCTAGTACCGCATCTAAGTGCCCAGATTTCTCACCTGCCGCCACCATTGCTCTAAACAGTTCATCAAAGATGTGCGGGTAATCAGCTAAGCTATCCGCTAACGAATAGCCTTCCGTCACTTTAGAGCGTACAGCCAATAACATAGTGCGAATGCGAGGCTTCTCCGATTGCTCTGCCACGGCCTTCAAACACTCTTCTAGCGGCATGCCTGATTGAACCAATGTAGAAATTTGGCGAGTAATCAAAGCAAGGTCTGGCGTGCTGATACCACGCTTAAAACCAGTAGAAGGCGCGCTGCCTCCTTTACTGCTTTTTGCTTTGGCTTCAGCCATTTCAACCGGCATTAAGCCTTGCTCTTTTAAGCGCTGGCGAGCCTGACGAGCGTTATCCGCTTCAATCGAGCCCTTTTTGCTTTTGCCTTTGACATCCAGTGCTTTGTATTCAAATGCCGCCATACTAGACTTCCTTGGTCACACGCATCACTTCTTCTAGTGAAGTGATACCTTGACGAACCTTAGCTAGGCCATCATCGCGAATACTTGGGGTTGTGCTACGAACCGATTTTTCGATCGCTTGCTCACCGGCTTCGCTGTGAATTAACTCTTGTACCGACTCATCAACCATCAGCAACTCATGAATACCAGTTCGGCCACGATAACCCTTGTGATTACACGCCTCACAACCTTTCGCATGATACAGCGTTAGGCTATCTTTCTTCTTCAAATCAAATAGCTTTTTGGTCTCTTTGTCCGCTTCGTACGGTTCTTTACAGTCGTTACACAAAGTACGAACTAAACGCTGCGCCAACACACCAAGCAGTGAAGAGGAAATAAGAAATGGTTCGATACCCATATCACGTAGACGCGTAATGGCACCTACTGCAGTATTGGTATGGAGGGTCGACATCACTAAGTGACCAGTCAAAGAAGCTTGAACGGCAATCTCCGCAGTCTCTAAGTCACGAATCTCACCAATCATCACCACATCCGGGTCTTGACGAAGAATCGCACGTAAACCACGGGCAAAGGTCATATCAACCTTAGGGTTCACTTGTGTTTGACCAATACCATCGATATCGAATTCGATTGGATCTTCAACGGTAAGGATATTGCGTTCGTTGCTGTTGAGCTCTTGCAGGCCTGCATACAAGGTTGTGGATTTACCCGAACCTGTTGGACCCGTTACCAAGATAATGCCGTGCGGACGTTGAATGAGTTTACGGAAGTTCTCGTGGTTCTCTGCCGTCATACCTAAACTGTGCAGATCTAGGCGGGTCGCGTTTTTATCCAACAGACGCATTACCACACGCTCACCGTGTGATGAAGGCATGGTTGATACACGAACATCGACTGCTCGGCCACCAATACGCAGTGAAATACGACCATCTTGTGGCACGCGTTTTTCCGCAATATCCAACTTCGCCATAACCTTTACACGTGACACGAGCAGCGGCGCCAATTTACGGCTTGGCGCGAGAACATCACGTAACACACCATCAATACGGAAGCGGATCGATAGCGACTTCTCAAAGGTCTCGATATGGATATCCGAAGCACCTTCTTTGATCGCCTCCCCCAGCATCGCGTTGATTAGCTTGATGATTGGCGCATCGTCTTCAGACTCAAGCAAGTCTTCATCTTGTGGCAGCTCCTCCGCCAACGAGAAGAAGTCATCACTGTCAGCACCAATGTCTTCCATTAATTGACGCGCTTCTGAAGAGTCACGTTGGTACGCGTCGGTCAGTTTTTTATCAAACTCGTCTGCAGTGATCGCTTGTGGTGTAAAACCATTTTTCACTACACGGCTCACTTCGATGATCGCCGCCGATTTCAGAGGCTCAACATAATACAGTGTCGGAGCACGTTCTGGGTGCTGATACTCGAGCACCATCTTGTAACGGTTCGCAAAGCTAAACGGCAAGCGCTGATAAGTTCGTGCCGCCCCTACCAATTCAGCCATTATTCTGTTTCCATCTGATCAATGAAGGCTTGGATTTCAGCCGGGTGATTCATCTCAGAACCGAATTTAGGCAACACTGGGATGTTGTCGTTATCCATCAATTTCAGGCCCTGCTCTGACTTGTACAGCTGTTCAGCGCGGATGAAGTTATATTTACGCTGAGTGATACCATCGGCTGTCATGCCATCACGAATGATGGTTGGCTTGATGAATACCATTAGATTCTTTTTCTCAACCTGAGTACTGGTTGATTTGAATAGATGACCGAGCACCGGGATGTCGCCCAATAGTGGCACCTTAGACTCACTCTCTAATGCACGTTCATCAATTAGACCACCAAGAACCAGCATTTGACCGTCTTGAACAATCACTGAAGTATTTAGCTGACGCTTGGCAAAACGAACATCGACTGCGCCGTTCGCACCCAATACGTTCGACACCTCTTGTTCAATATTCAACTGAACTGAGTCGCCTTCGTTGATTTGTGGAACCACTTTAAGCTTGATACCCACTTCTTTACGCTCAACCGTTTGGAATGGGTTGTCGTTGCTTGAGCCCGCCGTCGAGCCAGTAAGAACCGGTACTTCTTCACCAACGATAAACGACGCTTCGCCATTGTCCATCACAGTAATGCTTGGAGACGATAGGATATTTGAGTTTGAATCGGTCGCAACTGCACTGATCAAGGCTGTCCAGTCGCCCATCACCACACTCATTGCGGCACCGTTTACGCCAGCAAGAGCGGAAGCTAATGTCGAATAATCCCCTTTTTCTGTTGTGGTTTCATTTCGCAAGAAGTTATTGTCTGAGTCGTAAACCGCTTTCGTGGTTGTCGAGTCTTTTGCTTCTTCTATACCAACCATAACCTGGCCAATTGATGCACCGGTGTTACTGTATTGAATCATGGCACCCGTTTCTAGGTTACCCCATTGCACGCCAAGGTTAACGCCGTCACCTTCTGCCATTTCAACAATCAAGGCTTCAATCAATACTTGAGCACGACGAATATCTAGTTGAGCAATCACATCTTGTAGCGCGTTCATGATATCTGGCTGTGCGGTAATGACTAACGAGTTAGTATCGCTGTGCGCTGAAATCACGACTTTATCGCGTTGAGATGAGCTGCCTTTAGTTGAAGTTTGCTTCTCTGATTGCAGGTTGTCCGACACGCCTTTCAGTACATCGACTAAGTCTTCTGCTTTTGCATATTTAAGGTAGATAACTTGGTTATTACCCTTAGTTGCCATCTCGACATCAAGTTGCTCAATCAGCTTTCTTAAACGGCTACGAACCTTAGGGTCACCAGAGATAAGAATTGCATTGGTACGCTCGTCGGCCACCAGCTTAGGTTGTAGGAATGCTGGTGTGTTCTTCGCATCGGTGGTTTTATTCAACGCATCAACAATACGCACCATTTCAGCGGCTGAAGCATTCTTTAGCTCAACCACTTCGATCTCTTTATCACCGGCTTGGTCAACACGCTTGATGATTTCCGCTAAGCGGTTTACGACCGCCGCACGACCAGTGATTAGAATGATATTCGCTGGGTCGTAGTGCACAACGTTACCCGCGCCCGCATTATCGTTCAGTTGACGAAGCAGAGGAGAAAGCTCACGAACCGAGACATTACGAACGGTAACAACGCGTGTTACTACGCTGTCGCCCGCGATAGAATCACGATCACCGACAACAGGAATGGCAGAGGTTTTAGAGTCTTTAGCCTTGATGATCTTCAGAACACCTGAGTCCATTTCAACGACCGCATAGCCGTAAACCTCTAATACATTGAGGAAGAAGCTATAATATTGTTCTTCATTGAGTACGTCATAACTGCGCACATCAATTTTTCCGCGCACCGATGGGTCAACGATGATCGTTTTCTCAAGGTTACGGCCAACAATATTAATAAACTCTTGAATGTCAGTGCCTTTAAAGCTGGCACTAAAATCATTAGCGAAGGCTGCGGGTGTGCAGATTAAGCTTCCTGCCAATAACCATGCACTTTTCTTAAACCAATGCTTCACGTACTTCTCCTACACTTTCGTCTTTCGTTAGACGCAAAGTTTTAAAATTCAATAAACACTTCATGTTGTTGTCCATCTCTCTCAACGACCAGATTTAACTCTGTCAGTTCTGAGATTGAACGGAATATGTTGCCCATTGCGGCTGGGTCTGTCAGGTCTTGACCATTTAACTGAGTTGCAATATCTCCGTTTTGGAGCCCAACAGAGTTAAAAAGTTCTGAATCTTTGCCAGGGCTCACACGATAACCGATCACACTGTCGTCGCGTTTCACCTGAGACAATCGAACATATTGGAAGATTTGTTGCGGGTCTTTCATTATCTTCGCTTTAATCTCATCAAGCTTCTCTTCTGCAGAAGCCGGGTTATTACCACGAACTGAAGAAGAGGCACGACGTGGTGCAGGTTCTGATACCGCTAAACGCTTGTACTCAATACCTTCTAGCATCAGCGTTTCATCACGACCTGAGTTATCAATGATCACGCGGTCGATTAACACGGCTTTTAGCTTAGCTCTGGTGCCTTCTATCTGTTCATTGATCCCATAAGTCGCTTGCGTACCACGGTTGGCAATCACCGCTAAGCTCAATTCAGGATTAGAACTGGCAACCGCACCAACCAAGACGAGGTTAAGGCGTGTCTTGGGGGCATCTTGAATCACTTGTTGCTCAACCACTGCGGGTTTGCTTGGGTTATAGGCACCAAACATGTTGCTCTGTTGTAAAGAAGAGATATCGAGAGTCGACTGAGGCGTAGCAGACGACGACACCGTTGCTTTCCAAGGCACAACCGTTTGCTCGGCAGGTTCAACAAACCAGACAAGTTGTCCTAAAATCCATGCTGAAGCGGCAATGAGTACACAACAAGTGGCGATACTCAGTTTCTGCTGAAGCACAAATCCATTATCTAATAAGCGGCTCAACATAGGAGAATTTCCTATACGATTTTTGAGCTCTAAAAAGTTCACTTCCCTTGCCCCTTCTCATGACAACAAACGCTGCAAACTATTAAACTTTCAGCTTTTTTATTCATTCGTTCGATACCGAGCTTATATAAGCATAAGATCTTGAACTATATCATAGCAAATCGATAAATCGGCATTACATAGCGATTTTGCAATATGACTTGAAAAAAATGCTAACCGCCTCCACATAAAACTTCTACCTAATGTGATAAGCATCATCAAAAACATGTTGCGCACTGTTCACTACAGTTAAACCGCATTCATTTCTCACTTAATAAGGCACAGCCCTATATGAAAACTTCTAATGAAGCTGTCAGACTCGATAAATGGTTGTGGGCAGCACGCTTTTACAAAACTCGGTCTATTGCTCGTAACATGGTCGATGGTGGCAAAGTCCACTATAATGGTCAGCGCAGCAAGCCAAGTAAGATTGTCGAACTTGGGGCAGTTATTACACTGCGCCAAGGTAATGAAGAAAAGACGGTAACGATCGAGAAAATCTCAGCCCATCGTGGTGGAGCACCGATCGCTCAAACCCTCTATGAAGAAACCACCGAGAGCTTGGCAAAAAGAGAAGAGTTTGCAAAACAGCGTAAACTGCATGCACATAACCCAGCTCCAGAGCGTCGCCCTGATAAAAAGCAACGTCGTGACATCATCAAGTTCAAGCATCAATAAGCTAGAAGGAATAGCCAAATGGCAAACAATGTTTTAAATCGCTACCTATTTGAAGACCTATCAGTACGTGGTGAATTGGTACAAATGGATGAAGCGTACCAACAGATTATTTCTAGCAAGGAATACCCAGCTCCAGTACAAAAGCTGCTGGGTGAGCTATTGGTTTCAACTACGCTACTGACTGCGACCCTAAAATTTGAAGGCTCTATCACTATGCAGCTACAAGGTGATGGCCCGGTATCTCTAGCAGTTATTAATGGCGACCATAACCAGAAGATCCGTGGTGTTGCTCGCTTTGAAGGCGAAATTGCTGACGATGCTGGCCTACACGACCTAATGGGTAAAGGCCACCTAGTGATCACTATCGATCCTAAGAAAGGTGAACGCTACCAAGGTATCGTTGGTCTTGAAGGCGACACACTAGCTCAAGTACTTGAAGGTTACTTCGCGAACTCTGAGCAGCTTAAGACTCGTCTATGGCTACGTACTGGTGAGCACGAAGGCAAAGCACACGCTGCAGGTATGTTGCTGCAAGTTATGCCTGATGGCACTGGTACTCCAAATGACTTCGAGCACTTAGAACAACTAACAGACACAGTGAAAAACGAAGAGCTATTCTCTCTTGAAGCAAACGAACTGCTTTACCGTTTGTACAACCAAGAGAAAGTACAGCTGTTCACTCCACAACCAGTTGAGTTCTTCTGTGGCTGTTCTCGTGAACGCAGCGCAGCAGCGATCATTACCGTTGCTCAAGAAGAGATTTACGACATCCTAAGTACTGAAGGTAGCGTTGCTCTTCACTGTGATTACTGTGGTACGAACTACTCGTTCGATAAGAACGATGTTGATGCACTGTATGCAGAAGCAGCAGATAAAGGCAGCAATACGGTTCATTAATTTACGTCGTACCAAAAACACGTAATTTACCCCAAAAAGGTCAGCACTAAGCTGGCCTTTTTTGTGATCAAAATAGCGCAAACTTCGTAACATCTCGTAATAAAATCACCGCTTAATTTTAATCAATTAATAATGTTCCCGCCCCTAGCGCAAAGGTTTGCGTACAGGATAGACTAGTTAGGCCAATATGTGACGAGACACTTAAAACCCCATGGTTAATATGGATATTTTTTGAGCTGTATCCCTGTTTCCCCCGAGTCTCGTTGCTAGCATGGTGAGCAGATAACAATAAAAAATTAATACAAAATCCCTACAAAATATCCTACAAGGAGCACCTATGACCGTTATGGAACATACTAAGGCTGCACAAATTGATCTAACTAAGCACGGACTTACTGGCGTTACCGAAGTTCTTCGCAACCCTAGCTACGAGCAGTTATTCGTTGAAGAAACACTGCCAGGTTTGGAAGGCTACGAAAAAGGCGTAGTAACGGAACTAGGTGCTGTTGCTGTTGACACTGGTATCTTTACTGGCCGCTCACCGAAAGATAAGTACATTGTTAAAGATGACACGACCCGCGATACCATGTGGTGGTCAGATCAAGGCAAAAACGATAACAAACCGATCACAACTGAAGTATGGAATGAGCTAAAAGAGCTTGTAACAACTCAGCTATCTGGCAAGCGCCTGTTTGTCATCGACGGTTACTGTGGTGCTAACCCAGATACACGCTTAAGTGTACGTATTATCACAGAAGTAGCGTGGCAAGCGCACTTCGTTAAGAACATGTTCATTCGTCCAACTGACGAAGAGCTAGCAACGTTCGAACCTGATTTCGTGGTAATGAACGGTGCTAAAACAACTAACCCTAACTGGGAAAAACAGGGCCTAAACTCTGAGAACTTCGTTGCTTTCAACCTAACAGAGCGAGTTCAAATCATCGGTGGTACTTGGTACGGCGGTGAGATGAAGAAAGGCATGTTCGCAATGATGAACTACCTACTTCCTCTGCAAGGTATTGCTTCAATGCACTGTAGTGCGAACGTTGGCGAGAAAGGCGATGTAGCGGTATTCTTCGGCCTATCTGGTACAGGTAAAACAACGCTATCAACAGACCCTAAACGTGAACTAATCGGTGATGATGAGCACGGCTGGGATGACGACGGTATCTTCAACTTTGAAGGCGGTTGTTACGCGAAGACGATCCGTCTTTCTAAAGAAGCAGAACCAGAAATCTACAATGCAATCCGTCGTGATGCACTGCTAGAAAACGTAACGGTTCGTGGCGATGGTTCTATCGATTTTGATGACGGTTCTAAAACAGAAAACACGCGTGTTTCTTACCCGATTCACCACATCGACAACATCGTTAAGCCAGTATCAAAAGCAGGTCACGCTCAAAAGGTTATCTTCCTGACTGCTGATGCATTTGGTGTACTACCACCAGTTTCTAAACTGACTCCAGAGCAAACGAAGTACCACTTCCTATCTGGTTTCACAGCGAAACTAGCAGGCACAGAGCGCGGCATCACAGAGCCAACTCCAACCTTCTCTGCAGCGTTTGGCGCGGCGTTCCTAACGCTTCACCCAACTCAGTACGCTGAAGTACTTGTAAAACGCATGGAAGCAGCTGGCGCTGAAGCTTACCTAGTAAACACGGGCTGGAACGGTACTGGCAAACGTATCTCTATCCAAGATACGCGTGGCATCATCGACGCTATCCTAGATGGTTCTATCGACAAGGCTGAGACTAAGGTTATCCCTATGTTCAACCTAGAAGTACCTCTAGCGCTGCACGATGTTGACCCAGCGATCCTAGACCCACGCGACACATACACAGACCCACTACAATGGGAAAGCAAAGCGAAAGATCTAGCAGAACGCTTCATCAATAACTTTGATAAGTACACTGACAACGCTGAAGGTAAGTCACTGGTTGCGGCAGGCCCACAACTCGACTAGTCCAAGCATCTGCTCGGGCTTAGCCAAAAGCGAACGCCCATTTAAAACGATATTTTTGTAGCAAGCCCCTCTTTTGAGGGGCTTTTTTGTTGATGCTTGCCCCTTTTTGTTCCACTCTGTTTTAAGACTATTGAAATGTAAGGCTTTCAGGGAATGAAAAAGGTATTCATGGTGTTCGGCATTGTGTTGGCTATCGCCGTTGCGGTTATCGCAGCGTTGCTATTAAGCCTACAGACTCAATACCGTGCGGATGTTGCTAACTTTTTTATCAAGCACACGGTTGACCAACCGGTGATCATTGAAGATGTCGAATATCAAGCGCCTTATCACATCACCCTAATGGGAATCACCTATACCCAACCAGAAAAGCAACCACCTCTGTATATCGATAAGGTCGATCTCTGGCTCAGCCCTGACTCTCTCATTGAAGCCAAACTCGTCTTAGACTCTGTATTAATCAGTGGTATCCAGTTAGAAGCGAACGATCTAGAAACGCTCTCACCACTGTTAACCGAACAAAAGCTCAAGCTCCGCCAGTTGGCGATCAATAACCTGGATTTTTCAACCAACAGCTTTAATGTGCGAGGCATCGACCTGCAGATCGCCGAGCCAACCTTTAGCAATAATCAAACACTGCTGCCTTACGGCAAAACCCAACTTTCCGCTTCGCAACTCTATTGGCAAGGTGAAGCCTTCGATAACCTTCTGATCGACCTTGACCTTAAAGCGAGCGACAGCACCCTTTATGGCGCTTCGTTTGAGTGGCGCGGAGCCAAAATTTCTGGGCAAGCAGAGCAATATAAGCATGATTGGTCATTAGTGAACGTTACCGTTGATGGCTTACGCCTCAACCAGCAGCAAACTCAGAGCCTATTGAGCAAAGAGTGGGATGTGGCGGGCATTCGTATCAACCATATCAACAGCTTAGATATTTTACGTAGCGACATCGAATGGCAAAGCGGACATCTTGCAGCCTTTGATGCTTCATTAGAAAGCATCAAGTTACCTTTCGAACTGTGGAGACAACAGAAAGCGCTTTTCTCCCTGCAAGCCGAAGGAGTCACTGTTGATGATGACATGTTTGTCGAGCCAAATATCAAGCTAAGCCTAGAGCCAAACCAGATACAGATTGAAGATTTCTACGCTCAAGTCCTGCAAGGCACCGTTCAGCTCAACGGCGAAGTCACGCCCAGCAGCATTGAATTAGCGCAGCTCGATCTGCAAGGTATTAAATGGGTCACAGAAAACCAAGATCAAACTCTGCCAGCCATGCGCCTATTACCTTGGCTTAAAGAGCTTCAGCAAGTCTCTATAGAACGATTGAATGTAGAACGCACCCAACTTATCCAGCTTGCACAAAAGCCTTACTGGCAAGTCTCTGGGCTGCACATTGAAGGACACCAAGTTCAACTGCTGCAAGATAGAAAGCTAGGTTTGTGGCAAGGGAAACTGATGGCGAGCGCCAATGATGCCAGCTACAAAAATATTCTCAGCGCACAGCCTGTGGTTGAAATGAATAGCGAACAAGGGAAATGGACGCTGACACGTCTGTTTGCACCTCTCAGAAATGGCTACATTGAAGCTAATGCGACACTCAATTTTAACCAAATCAGTAAGCCATGGAGCATAGACATCTCAGCCGATGGCTTGCCTATCTCACCCATGTTGCAGCAACTCGACTTACCACTCGATGCAACAGGTTATAGTGAATTTGAGCTTCAAGCTTCTGGTCTCTACGGTGATTCGCTCATGTTGGGCTATTCAACCACAGGTCAACTTAAAGGCAGCGTTCGCCAGGGTGTGATGACCTTTAACGATAAGCTTTCTGAAACCTCGACCGATAACGTGTTTGAAATCCCTGAATTCAACGCGAGTTTTGACCGTGGTCGCTTCACGCTTCAACCGATGCACATTATTGGTGCATCCGCTGCAGAGGAAGGTTCACAAAGAGTTCAAACGCTCAAGGGTGAGGCTTCTGGAGAGCTAGACCTACTCAAAGCAGAGCAACACACTCTCTCAGTTATGCTGTCCGACCCATGTAACCAAATCTCTGGCAAGCTTGATCAACCGGAGTACACAGCGATTAATGACTGCCAACAAAAAAGCGCCACTCCAGAGGAGTAGCGCTTTCAATTAATAACTCAACCTAACATCAAGCGTGAAATTATTCGCTCACCTTGCTATCACTCGACAGGATCTTCTTATAGTCAGGGATCAGCATGTAGGTACCAGTAAACTCTACCGCTTCCACGTCACCGCTGTGGATGGTCACGTGAATAATGATGCGTGCCTTTCTTCCTGATGCAAGGCGATCCAAGTCACCACTGATACCATCTAAAGAAGTAGAGGCGACAGGGTTTTGCTCCACGGGATGGCGGTAACGAATATTACTATCTGCTAGAACGATGTCGCCCGTCAGACCGCGCTCTTTCATCAATAGCCATGTCATTCCCCAACCAGTCAGTGTTGCTAGCGTAAAAGCAGAGCCTGCGAACATGGTGTTGTGTGGGTTCAGATTTGGGTTCAGCTGAGCACTACACTCGAACTGATAACCTGTGTACTGGTTAATCTTGATGCCCATCTTGTCGCTGATAGGGATCTGGTGCTCCCAACGCTGCTGAAGCTCATTACACCACTCAGGCTTACGCAGAACATCTGCCATTGGATCAAGCGGCTTCACCATCTGTTGGTGACGAACAGGACCACGTTGGTCGTTAATCTCACCACGACGCTCAAAGCTGTTCTTCTCATAAAATGAGATCGCATCTTCTCGCGCGTTGCACACCAGGCGCTTAGCGCCCTCTTGGCGAGCCAGCGACTCTAGTGCGACTAAAATCAGTGAGCCCATGCCTTTGCTACGGCGAGAGTTTTTTACCGCCATGTAGCGGATCTGACCTTCGAGATCTGGGGTGATATAAAGGCGACCAATCGCCATCGGACGACCTCGACCATCCACAATCATGCGATGGTGACTCATGCCGTCGTATTCGTCACGCTCAGAACCTACAGGCATTCGCCAAGGTTCACGCAACATCTGCCAACGAAAATGGTAATACTTGTTCAGTTGATTTTCGGTGGTTGGGGTTATGAGTTTAAACATGCTTATTCCTTTAAGCTTAAACCTGCAGCCAGAATGTTACTGGGCCATCATTAACCAGAGACACTTTCATGTCGGCTGCAAATCGGCCACGTTCCGTTGGCAATACTGATTCACATTGGTCAGAGAAATAATTGTAAAGACGCTCGGCATCTTCTGGGTGAGCGCCACGAGAAAAGCCTGCTCGTGTGCCTTTCTTGGTGTCGGCTGGCAGTGTGAATTGAGAAACTACTAGCACCTTGCCATTCACCTGCTTCACGTTGAGGTTCATTTTATCGTCTTCATCTCCAAAGACACGATAAGTCGTCACTCGTTCCATCAAACGTTTCGCTTTGGCTTCGTCGTCACCTTTTTCTACGCCTAATAGTACTAATAAGCCTTGTTCAATCTCACCAACTACTTCGCCATCAACACGGACGGCAGCTTCACTTACTCTCTGAATCAGTGCTATCACTGTTGTTTCCTTGCTCTGTGATTTTGTCGTTATCCGTGGAGTGTACCATTATTTTTTGCGTCTCACTCCACTCTTCCTTCTCACCGAGCGCAGCCGTCACCTCAGCCCCCACCAGCACTATCAACCAGCATAAATAAACCCAAACAAACAGAATCGGGATCGCCGCCAATGCGCCATAGATCACCTGATATGAAGGGAACTGAGTGATGTAAGCAGCGAAGCCTTTCTTACTGAGTTCGAACAGTAATGCCGCCACCAAAGAGCCAGCAGCTGCATGAGAAAAGTGGATTTTCTTATTAGGTACCAATAGGTATAAACCAAAGAACGCAAAGAAAGAGAGAATCAGAGGGAGTTTGCGAATCAGAGTATTAAAAGCACCAGACACCACTTCGTTTTGCAGCAAACTTAGTGATGTCACATATGAGGTGGCTGCAATGCTCGCCCCAACCAAGATTGGCCCGAGAGTGAGCACCATCCAGTACATCGAGAAAGACAATACTGCACGTCGCTTCTCGGTCACACGCCAGATGTAGTTTAAGTTCTTATCGATATTAGAGATCAGCATCAGCGCAGCGATAAATAAGAACACACTACCAACCGCCGTCATCTTGCCCGTGTTGGCGACAAACTCCAACAAGGCACCATGCACCGCATCCCCTGACGCTGGAACAAAGTTAGTAATGATGAAGTTTTGAATCACGATACCCACATCCGCGAACACCGAAAATGATGACAAGATAGAGAGCAAAACCGTCAACATGGGTACGATTGAAAGCAAAGTAATGTACGCCAAATAGCCCGCATTCACATTGACTCGATCATGCGTCATACGCGCTAAGAGGTAGCGAAAATACTGGATACTAAGTATGCCGACCTTTCTTATCTTCAACTTGTAACTCCCTGGTAACTCGTTCATAGTTTTAATTAATAATCCGCTATACCAACCAAAGTGAGTAAGTGATTTACTACGATTGATATTATTTAACTATAGGAAACAAGGATGCCTTATTTAATAGTTATAGTCCTCTCTATTTTTACTCTTACTGGATGCCAATCCGCTTATTACTCTGCAATGGAGCAAGTGGGCTATCACAAACGTGACATCATGGTCGACAGAGTAGAAGATGCAAAAGAGTCGCAGCAGGATGCTCAGGAAGAGTTTACCAGCGCACTTGAAGCGCTCAGCAGCCTGACTAATTTCAGTGGCAGCGAACTAGAAGACATGTACAACAAGATAAACGATAAATACCAAGACAGCGAAAAAGCAGCGCAAAATGTGAGTGACCGAATCGCTGCGATTGAAGATGTGTCTGATGCACTGTTTGAAGAATGGCAAGCCGAGCTCGACCTCTATACGAGCGATTCCTTACGTCGTTCGAGTGAACAAAAACTGCGTGAAACTAAATCGTCTTACCAAACCATGCTGTCAGCCATGAAGCGTGCTGAGAAGAAGATGGACCCAGTACTCAATACTCTGCGAGACAACACCCTCTACCTGAAACACAACCTCAATGCGAGTGCGGTTGGTTCACTGCAAGGTGAGTTTATGAGCCTAGAAAAAGACATCGCGTACGCGATCAAACAGATGAATGCAGCGATTGCCGAGTCGGACAAGTTCCTTGCTCAGCTGAATCAGAAGTAACGCCTAAAAAGACAAAACAAGATAAGCCCGTATGAATCCAATCATTATAACTGGCGGCCCTGGCGCCGGAAAAACCACTCTGATTAATGCATTGGCTGATGCGGGTTACCCCACCTTAGCAGAGTCCTCTCGTCAGTTAATAGAACAGCAAAGTCAGCTTGAAGACGGTATCTTACCTTGGGTAGACCTTCCCGGCTTTGCTGAGCTTTGTTTAGGTATGATGGGCGAGCAAAAAGACCAAGCCAATCAACATCCGATTGCCTTTCTCGATCGCGCCATTCCCGACATTTGTGGCTATTTGGCTCAGGCTAACCTAGAGATCGATGCGGCCTATCGAGAAGCGAGCCAAGGCTATCACTCACAAGTCTTCTTCTGCCGCCCAGAGGCTTCCATTTATGTTCAAGATGAAGTGCGCCCTTATCCATTCGAAGAAGCGTTAGAGATTCACCACGCGCTGGTGAGAGTCTATCAAGAGCTTGGTTATGAGGTAGTTGAAGTGCCGTTTATGTCGGTCGCTGAGCGAGTGCTGTTCGTTGAAAGTCAGCTAGCAATCAAAGCTACGCTCTAACTTAGTGAGCATATCTTGCCTGCTGCCAGTGTATATCTAAGAGAGATTCCAGATATTTCGTTCCTCAATTCTGGAATGACGATTCGATGACAGGAAATGGATAAAAGAGAACGGGCACCGAAGATACTCACCCTCTTAGTACCTGGTTATCTCCAGTCTAAACACGCTCCTCGTATCACGCATCCCGCTTATTCGTAACCACCAAACAGACTTCTGTCATTCCCTACAGCGAGGCACGAGCGTGATAGGGAATCTCTTCTTCCATGCCGTAAAAAGATTCCAGATATCTCGTTCCTCAATTCTGGAATGACGATTCGATGACAGAAAATGGATAAAAGAGAACAGGCACGTAAGATACTCACCCTCTGAGTATTTGGCCATCTCCAATCTAAACGCGCTCTTCGTATCTCGCTTATTCTCAACCTATCAAACAAACTTCCGTCATTC
Organism: Vibrio sp. 10N.261.52.A1; assembly: GCF_002876325.1. Taxonomy (NCBI): domain Bacteria; kingdom Pseudomonadati; phylum Pseudomonadota; class Gammaproteobacteria; order Vibrionales; family Vibrionaceae; genus Vibrio; species Vibrio sp. 10N.261.52.A1. The sequence goes on along the minus strand of NZ_MCYD01000503.1, from coordinate 17,992 downwards.
CCTGCAGCGAGGCACGAGCGTGATAGGGAATCTCTTCCGAGCCGTAAAAAGGTTACTGATATCTCGTTCTTCGATTCTGGAGTGACGACTCTGCGAATAGAGATGGAACACGCTCTTCGTATCCCGCATCTCGTTTACTCGTATCTTAGCTAACTAAAAAAACAAAAGCCCTGAGCAGCTTGGCTACTCAGGGCTTTCTTATTTACTTAGCTAGAAGCTAGTCAGCGAGCAATTAAGCTTTAGCTGGACGTGCTGCACGCTTACGTTCGTTTTCAGTAAGAAGCTTCTTACGGATACGAATGTTTTCTGGCGTTACTTCTACTAGTTCGTCTTCGTCGATGAACTCAAGAGCTTGCTCTAGAGTGTGACGGATAGGTGGCGAAAGAACCTGTGCTTCATCAGTACCAGATGCACGAACGTTCGTTAGCTGCTTACCTTTCAGACAGTTTACTGTCAGGTCGTTTGAACGGTTGTGAATACCGATGATTTGACCTTCGTATACTTCGTCTGCGTGCTCAGCGAATAGACGACCACGCTCTTGTAGGTTGAATAATGCGTAAGTCAGAGCTTTACCGGTTGCGTTCGAGATTAGAACACCGTTGTTACGTTGACCAATTACGCCACCTTTGTGTGGACCGTAGTGATCGAACGTGTGGTAAAGAAGACCAGAACCAGACGTTAGCGTTAGGAACTCAGTTTGGAAACCGATAAGACCACGAGAAGGCATCATGAAGTCCATGCGAACACGGCCTTTGCCATCTGGAGACATATCAGTTAGCTCACCTTTACGTAGACCGATGTTTTCCATGATGCCACCTTGGTGCTCTTCAAGCACATCGATAGTCACTGTTTCAAACGGTTCTGTTAGGTTGCCATCTTCATCTTTCTTGATGATTACTTCTGGACGAGATACTGCTAGCTCGAAGCCTTCACGACGCATGTTCTCGATCAGGATAGAAAGGTGAAGTTCACCACGACCAGATACACGGAAACGGTCTGGATCGTCTGTTTGTTCAACACGTAGTGCAACGTTGTGTACTAGTTCTTTCTCTAGACGCTCAAGGATGTTACGTGAAGTTACGAACTTACCTTCTTTACCCGCGAACGGAGAAGTGTTTACTTGGAACGTCATTGTTACTGTTGGTTCATCAACAGAAAGCGGAGTCATCGCTTCAACGTTGTTCACGTCACAGATAGTGTCAGAGATTTTAAGCTCACCAAGACCAGTGATTGCAATGATGTCACCAGCGTTAGCTTGTTCAACTTCGTGACGGTCAAGGCCTAGGTAACCTAGTACAGTACCTACTTTACCGTTACGCTTCTTACCGTCAGCGCCGATGATAGATACTTGTTGGTTTGGCTTAACAGAACCACGAGTAACACGTGCAACACCGATAACACCTACGTAAGAGCTGTAATCTAGTTGAGAAACTTGCATTTGTAGTGGACCGTCAAGGTCAACAGCTGGCGCGTCTACTGTATCAACAACAGCTTGGAACAGTGGTTCCATGTCTGTACCAGTTTCGCCTTCAGTCATTGTTGCCCAACCGTTTAGAGCTGAAGCGTAAACAACTGTGAAGTCTAGTTGCTCATCAGTCGCACCTAGGTTGTCGAAAAGGTCGAATACTTGATCCATAACCCAATCAGGGCGAGCGCCTGGGCGGTCAATCTTGTTGATTACAACGATTGGCTTAAGACCGTGTGCGAATGCTTTTTGCGTTACGAAACGAGTTTGAGGCATTGGGCCGTCAACTGCGTCAACGATCAGTAGAACAGAGTCAACCATAGACATGATACGCTCAACTTCACCACCGAAGTCCGCGTGTCCCGGGGTATCTACGATGTTGATGCGGTAATCATTCCAGTTGATTGCTGTGTTCTTAGCAAGAATGGTAATGCCACGCTCTTTTTCGATGTCATTCGAATCCATGACACGCTCTTCAGCTTCACCACGAGACTCAAGAGTGCCTGACTGTTGTAGCAGTTTATCAACCAAAGTCGTTTTACCGTGGTCAACGTGCGCGATGATCGCGATATTTCTTAACTTATCAATCTGTGGAGTAGACATGGATTCTCGATTCACTCATAAAAGTAGCCGCAAATGACCTCTGAAAATAGAGGAAATGCCACTAGCTTGATTAAAAAAACGGTCAATAATATACCAGATTCTAGACAAAAACCCAGAAATATGTGATCTGAACCAAGGCTTTTTTCTTAGTTAGCGATTCACATTGGCTTAACTTTGATTCAGTACAGTGTTGGCTAGCAAAATCTGTAGGATTCTAAAAAGTCTCGTACGCGAGTAACTCGCCAAAACTCCGGCTAAATAACAAAAGTGGATTGACAATGTCTGCAATTCATTGCTGAATGGTGTTCGCTTTTGTCTCATATTGGTGCATCGACAAATAAATGCACCAATATAGTGCAACCAAAGATCATTTTGGTGCAAAACTAGAGACAGGCGAAACAGAAAAACAAGTAACACATTGAAATTAATGGAATAATTTTTTTTGGCACGCTTTTGGCAATAGATAAATCAGCATCGATTAATGCACTTGTTAGACATTAATCAATGCTAGTTTCAACCGAATCGAGCTAATACCAAATTAATAACACTGGAGGTTATCCAAGATGTCAGTAGAAAACGTACTATCGCTGATCCAAGAGAACGAAGTTAAATTTGTAGACCTACGCTTTACAGATACTAAAGGTAAAGAGCAGCATATCTCTATTCCTTCTCACCAAGTTGACGCAGACTTCTTCGAAGAAGGTAAAATGTTCGACGGCTCTTCAGTAGCTGGTTGGAAAGGCATCAACGAATCTGACATGGTAATGATGCCAGACGCATCATCTGCTGTTCTAGACCCATTCACAGAAGACGCAACGCTAAACATCCGTTGTGACATTCTAGAGCCTGCAACTATGCAAGGCTACGACCGTGACCCACGCTCAATCGCAAAACGCTCTGAAGAGTACATGCGCTCTACAGGTATCGCAGACACAGTTCTAATCGGTCCTGAGCCAGAGTTCTTCCTATTTGACGACGTTAAATTTGCAACTGACATGTCAGGTTCTTTCTTCAAGATCGACGACATCGAAGCAGCATGGAACACAGGTTCTGACGTAGAAGGCGGTAACAAAGGTCACCGTCCAGGCGTTAAAGGCGGTTACTTCCCAGTAGCTCCAGTTGATTCATCTCAAGACATCCGTTCAGCAATGTGTCTAGTAATGGAAGAGATGGGCCTAGTTGTAGAAGCGCACCACCACGAAGTAGCAACTGCGGGTCAAAACGAAATCGCAACTCGCTTCAACACGCTAACAACGAAAGCTGACGAAACTCAAATCTACAAGTACGTTGTACACAACGTTGCTCACGCATTTGGTAAAACAGCGACATTCATGCCTAAACCACTAGTTGGTGATAACGGTTCTGGTATGCACGTTCACCAATCTCTAGCAAAAGACGGTGTAAACCTGTTTGCTGGTGATAAGTACGGCGGCCTATCTGAAATGGCACTTTACTACATCGGTGGTGTAATCAAGCACGCTCGCGCTATCAACGCATTTGCTAACCCATCAACTAACTCGTACAAGCGTCTTGTACCAGGCTTCGAAGCTCCAGTTATGCTTGCTTACTCTGCACGTAACCGTTCTGCTTCTATCCGTATCCCAGTGGTACCAAGCCCTAAAGCACGTCGTATCGAGCTACGTTTTGGTGACCCAGCAGCGAACCCATACCTATGCTACTCAGCAATGCTAATGGCTGGTCTTGACGGTATTAAGAACAAGATCCACCCAGGCGAAGCTATGGATAAAGATCTATACGACCTACCAGCTGAAGAAGCGGCAGAAATCCCAACAGTGGCTTACTCACTAAAAGAAGCTCTAGAGTGTCTAGACGCTGACCGTGAGTTCCTAACAGCTGGCGGTGTATTCTCTGACGACTTCATCGACTCTTACATCGACCTTAAGTCTCAAGATGTAGAGAAAGTAAACATGACAACTCACCCACTTGAGTTCGAACTGTACTACTCTGTTTAATCTCTGGTAGATAAGCTTTCTTACTGCAATCATGTAAGAATCGCTGACTAAATATTAGGCTCGCCTCGCAGGCGGGCCTTTTTTATATTCTCCCAACCTCTCCTTCTTCGTAACATGCCTTAGAAAATAGACAAAAGCCCTCAGAGGCTGTCGAGCTAAATACAATAAAATCAATAACAAACCAACGCCAAACGTGAAATCACCTAACGGTGAAAGGGGCCAACCATATGAAAAAAATACTGTTCCTGTTCGGGTTAACAGTCGCATTCTCATGCTCTGCTCAAACAGTTTATACCTGGGTAGATGAAGATGGCGTACTTCATTTTAGTGATACACCGACAGGCAAGGGTGCTAAGTCTCTTGAGCTTCCGGATGTTCAAGCCTCAGCACCCGCACCTAAATTCGAGCCATCGAAACCCGTTGACGATCAAAGCGCCTCGGCTATTCCAAGCCAAGAGCAACCAAAAGCACAACAGACCGAGCGAGAAGTCCCAGCGCCATTAGCTCTTACTATGCTCACTCCCATTCACGACCAAACTATCCGCAGTAATCGTGGCTTCATCTCAATTCAAATCGAACTCAACCGTAAACTGGGCATTGGCGAGCAGCTGCAATTGATGCTCGATGGGCGACGCTATGGCGCACCACAAACCCAACCCAACTGGCAGTTGAAAGATATCGATCGTGGCACTCACACCATTGCAATTCAAGCACATAGAAGCGGCAAGCTTATTGCATCTACTACTCCAGTCACCGTGTATTTACATCGAGCGACGATCAAGTAGGCCAATAGGTTAAAAGAGACTGAATAACATCAATTTTTGCCTGTTCTCAGCAGCTTTTCGCGACTTTTATGAATTATCTTTAGCTTCTGATTGATATGCGCCATACTTGAACTTAGCTACGCACCAATTTGGTGCAGTGAGAAAAACACCAGTTCAAGGACGAAACAGTGAATCGATCAGCCAAAAGCGACAGCATAGATACACACCATCTTTCCAACGCCATTCTCGACAATATGGTGACTTCGACATTGATGCTCGATGAACAGTTATACGTGCGATACGCCAACCCGGCGGCTGAACAACTCTTTTCACAAAGTGCGAGACGCATTGTTGATCACCCATTAAGTCAACTTATCCAACACGCCTCGCTCGACTTAGCGCTTCTAACTCAACCTCTACAAAGCGGCCAGAGCATTACTGACAGTGACGTTACCTTTGTCGTCGACAACCGCCCGCTGATGCTTGAGGTGACGGTTAGTCCAATTACCTGGCAGCGTGAAACCCTGTTGCTCGTAGAGATGCGCAAGATAGACCAGCAAAGGCGCCTTAGCCAAGAGTTAAACCAACATGCGCAACAACAAGCGGCGAAGCTGTTAGTGCGCGGTTTAGCTCATGAAATAAAGAACCCTTTAGGTGGCTTAAGAGGGGCAGCGCAATTACTTGGAAAGATGCTTCCCGATCAGTCGCTGAATGAATACACCCAGATCATTATTGAGCAAGCCGACCGCTTGCGCGCTCTGGTCGACCGCCTACTTGGCCCACAAAAGCCGGGAACCAAGTCTGAAGAGAACCTCCACCAGATACTCGAAAAAGTCAGACAGTTGGTCGAGCTCGAGTCCGGATCCACACTGGCGATTGAGCGAGACTACGATCCAAGCCTGCCACCAATAGTGATGGACTCAGCGCAGGTGGAACAGGCGATGCTCAATATCGTGAGCAATGCGGCGCAGATTTTAAAGGCACAAGATTCAGGCAAAATTACTATTCGCACCAGAACGGTGCATCAAGCCAACATTCATGGTCAGCGACACAAACTCGCGGCACGTATTGAGATCAGCGATAACGGTCCGGGCATCCCCGATGAATTAAAAGACACCCTGTTCTACCCCATGGTCAGCGGCCGTGAAGGCGGCACGGGGCTGGGACTATCCATTTCTCAGAACCTGATCGACCAGCACAACGGAAAAATCGATGTTGAGAGCTGGCCAGGGAACACCACATTTACGATTTACTTGCCGATTTAAACGAAGTGACACCTATCAATGAGAAACTGAGTTTCAGGCAAGGAACGAATACAGAACAATAAAAACAATGATTATCACAATAGATTTGGCTGCAAAGGAATTGAATTATGAGTAAGGGATACGTTTGGGTCGTCGATGACGACAGCTCTATCCGCTGGGTAGTAGAAAAGACACTTTCATCAGCTGATATAAAGTGTGAAACATTTGCTGATGCAGAGAGCGTACTACTTGCGCTTGAGCGCGAGACGCCCGATGTACTGGTGTCTGATATCCGTATGCCCGGCATTGACGGGATCGAACTATTGCACCAAGTGCATCAGCGCTCTCCCGACCTCCCGGTGATCATCATGACGGCGCACTCCGACTTGGATGCTGCAGTCAATGCTTATCAAAAAGGTGCCTTTGAATACCTGCCTAAGCCATTTGATATCGATGAGACGCTAACGCTCGTAGAACGAGCGATCGCCCACAGCCAAGAGCAGAAGCGCGAACAAGCCAGTGAGGCCTCTGAAGAGACCAATGCGCCAGAGATCATTGGTGAAGCTCCGGCAATGCAGGAGGTATTTCGGGCTATTGGTCGTCTGTCTCGCTCATCAATATCAGTACTGATTAATGGTGAGTCGGGTACTGGTAAAGAGTTGGTTGCTCACGCTTTGCATCGTCATAGCCCAAGAGCAAAAAAGCCTTTCATCGCACTCAATATGGCGGCAATACCGAAAGACCTCATCGAATCCGAACTGTTTGGTCACGAGAAAGGTGCCTTTACCGGCGCTAACAGCGTTCGCCAAGGACGCTTTGAACAAGCCAACGGCGGCACACTATTTCTGGATGAGATCGGTGACATGCCACTCGATATTCAAACTCGTTTGTTGCGTGTACTTTCTGATGGTCAGTTCTATCGTGTCGGCGGTCACTCTGCAGTTAAGGTAGACGTTCGTATCGTTGCGGCAACCCACCAAGATCTAGAGCGACTAGTGCATGAAGGCGATTTCCGTGAAGATTTGTTCCACCGACTCAACGTTATTCGGATTCACATTCCTGCACTACGTGAACGTAAACAAGATATCGAAAAGTTGACTCATCACTTCCTAGCCTCAGCGGCTGAAGAACTTGGTGTGGAAGTGAAGACACTGCACCCAGAAACCATAATCAAGCTGAATCAGCTAAATTGGCCGGGTAACGTGCGTCAACTAGAGAACATCTGTCGTTGGTTGACCGTGATGGCGAGCGGTAGTGAAATCCTTCCTTCAGACCTACCACCGGAGCTATTGGAAGAAAAAACCGTCGCACCATCAGGTACTGGAGATAACTGGCAGCAGCTACTTGCTAATTGGGCAAAATGTGCGCTTGATTCAGGAGAAAAAGAGCTGCTCACTTATGCTCTTCCGGAGTTTGAACGTATACTGCTAGAGGCTGCACTCAACCATACGAATGGTCACAAACAAGACGCAGCCAAGGTTTTGGGCTGGGGAAGAAACACCCTAACTCGTAAACTCAAAGAACTGTACTAGGCCTTATATGACTCTCGATGCAGCTACTTTTTAACCAAAAAAGTGTCGCTTGGTTTGAATAGTGTCGGTACAATTACAGTACACTATTCACCAAAGTTGTAGCAACGATGTCTTTGAAAACACAAATTACATTGAGAACCGCTGTGGTTCTGCCCTTCGTGCTGATTTTTCTGTTCACTATGGGCGTAATGGTTTTCACTCAAAAGCAAAGCTACCAAGAGATGGTGAGTGATATTAGTGCACGCCAGCTAACATCACTCACAGATAACGTTCATCAAAGCCTAGATGAGTTCTTAGAGAAGCCATTTCACGCCAACCTCTCGTTAAGCCAAAACATCGGCTATCACAAGCTGTATCAGCCTGGAAACCTTAGCAAGGTTCAAGACTACATCCTTTATAAGTTTTCTGACCATTTCACAGCCGTCCCTCAATTAGATGTGATCGGCTTTGGTTCAGAAGACGGTAACTATGTCGGTTTTCGTAAAGAGGCCAACAACGGCTATACCTTAATGCTCCAAGATGACCGCACTCAAGATCAGCTGGTTATCTATCGCGGCAGTAAGATCAGTGACGATATTCGCTCGGTCATTTCCGGATACGATCCTAGAGTTCGTCCTTGGTATCGCCCTGTGGTCAATGACAAACAGCCGTCATGGTCTCCAATCTATGCCAACGCGGACGAACGCCAAGAGATCACCCTTTCAGCTCTTGCTCCTATCTATGACGACAACGAGTTCAAAGCGGTTATCGTTAGCGATATCAAGATCAACACCTTCAACGCATTCTTGAGAGAACTGAAAGAAAAAACCGATGCGTCGGTCTACATCATCGATCAGCAGCAACGCTTGGTTGCCCACTCAGGTAGTGGCAGTGTGGTTTCTTGGGGGACAGGAAAAACACATAAAGGCCAACGCTTATTGGCCATCGAGAGTGCTAACCCTGTGATACGAGAGAGCGCCAGCTACGTTGACCAGCAGCACTTGATTGAAAATATGGGCGCCCAACGCTTCAGGTTTACCCTAGATGGCGAACAGTACTTCAATCAAATCACTCCCTACCAGGATGAGCATGGCATCACTTGGTTTATCGGTATGTCGATACCCAAAACCAACTTGCTTGGCGAGCTGCCTGAAAATCAAAGAAATAGCTGGCTAATTGGACTTACCGTGAGCTGCATTGGCATCATCCTAGGCTTAATCGCCTTTAACCGTATTACTCAGCCAATCACCTCAACCGCTGATGCGGCAAAGCGCCTTGCCAACGGTGATTGGGATACCAATATGCCGAGGTCTGGCCATATCTATGAAACCAGTATGTTGGTTGAAGCGTTCAATGAAATGGCCAACAACTTAAAGGCCTCATTTAAGCAATTGCAGTCTCAACTGACCTACGACTCGCTCACTAAGCTATATAGTAGAGAAGGTTTGATCGATGCCGCTAAGAAGAGTGCAGCTAACGAGAAAGGCACGCTATTCTTGGTGGGTATTGACCGCTTCCGCGACATCAATGACAGCCTTGGCCATTACAATGGTGACCAACTATTGATCATATCCGCGGCACGCTTACGTGGCATGCTACCTTCAGAGTATCTACTGGCTCGTACTGGTGGTGATGAGTTTGCTATCTACGCACCGAGCGTCACTCAAGAGAGTGACGTTCAGCTGCTGGCAAATCGCCTACTGCAGACCTTCGCCTCTCCGTTTGCAATGGAATCTGAGAGCGTGATGATTAAAGTCTCAATCGGTATTGTCCATGTGTCCAATGAGCAAGATTTTACCGTGTGGCTTCGTAATAGCAGCATCGCATTGAGTAACGCCAAGCAAGACAAAGCACGCGTCAGTATCTACAGCCCGGAAATGGGGAACGCTTCTAGGCATAGAACCAAGATGTTGGCGCGCCTCAATAAAGCGATCGACCTTCAACAGTTCGAACCATTTTATCAGCCAATCATCGATCTCGAATCAGGCTCAACCATAGGGGCTGAAGCGCTAGCGCGTTGGGTAACAGATGAAGGCATTATCTCACCATTAGAGTTTATTCCTCTTGCCGAGGAGAGCGGCCTTATCTACGACATAGGTAAGCAGATCCTGCACAAGTCCTGTCGAGATACCGCCATCGCAATCGAGTCAGGCAAGTGGAGTGAAGACTTCTCTATTCACGTTAATCTCTCGGTTGACCAGCTTAGTGAGAATGGGTTCATTGATTTAGTGAAGAAGACTCTGAGTGACACTAAGCTACCAGCGAAGAACCTCACCTTGGAGATCACCGAATCGCGAATCGTCGATAACGACCCAACGGTCATCGACAACATGCTGACACTCAAAGCATTAGGTATCTCAATTGCGATTGATGATTTTGGTACCGGATATTCGTCGCTGGCCTACCTACAAAAACTGCCTTTCGACTGCCTTAAGATCGACCGCAGCTTTGTCAGCAAGCTCGATAAAGAGAACCTAGACAGCTCAATTGTTGCCGCTATCGTCAATATCACCAGAGGCTTCAAGGTTAGCTTAGTCGCTGAAGGGGTTGAGACTCAGCAGCAAGCTGACTTGCTTAAACAGCTGCAATGTCCGCAGGCGCAAGGCTTCCTATACAGTCGCCCGGTGCCGTTTGACCAATGGCCGACTGACCTTGCTAACGCTAAACAAGGCCGCAAACAGACTACTGCCTAAGCAAGCTAAGATTAGAGTAAGCCGAATACAAAAATGCCAGCATGATGCTGGCATTTTTTATGTGTTTATTCTTGAACGAGTGATTAGATAACGCGCGAGAACTGCTGTTGGCGAGCCTTAGCACGCAAGTATTTATCGAAACACATACAGATGTTACGAATCAACAGACGACCACGAAGCGTTACACGGATTTCTTTGTCGTCGACTTCAACCAAGTCATCGTTAATGAAAGTTTGCAGAAGCTCTAAGTCTTCTTTGAAGTAACAATTAAAATCAACAGCGAACTCAGATTCGATCATCGTCTTGTCGAGTTTAAAGTTACAGATCAGCTGCTTAATCACTTCACGACGCAGTAAATCATCGTTATCTAGTGCGACACCTTTCCAAAGCGCATGACGAAGGTCATTCACTTGAGCGTAGTATTTCTTCAGCTCTTTTTGGTTTTGCGCGTAAGAGTCACCCACCATAGAGATAGCCGACACACCAAAGCCTACTAGGTCACACTCACCCTGAGTCGTGTAGCCTTGGAAATTACGGTGCAGCACACCTTCACGCTGTGCCACTGCTAGCTCATCTTCTGGAAGCGCGAAGTGGTCCATACCGATAAACTGGTAACCAGCACCCGTTAGAGTCTCGATAGTATCTTGCAAGATCGCCATCTTCTCTTCAGCTTTTGGTAGGTCTTCATCTTTAATCTTACGCTGCGCCGCAAACAGTTGTGGCATGTGGGCGTAGTTAAATACCGATAGACGACCCGGTTTCATCTCAAGCACTTGCTTCAGCGTTTCAGCGAACAATGCTTGAGTCTGCTTCGGTAGACCGTAAATCAAATCTAGGTTCGTTGAACGGAAGCCAAGCTCTTTAGCACGCTGAACCATAGCGACGATGAACTCTTCATCTTGCTCACGATTAACCAGCTTTTGCACTTCTTTATTGAAATCTTGAACACCGATACTCAGGCGGTTGAAGCCTTCATTACGCAGGTGATCCAGTACGTCGAGTTCAATCTCACGTGGGTCAACCTCGATACTGATCTCAGCGTCAGCAGTGAAGTTAAACTCATCACGTAGGATCATCATTAGACGCGTGATTTGTGTCTTGCTTAGGAAGGTTGGTGTACCACCGCCGAAGTGCAATTGAGTCACTTCGCGACCATTCAATAAAGAAGCACGTTGGCGGATTTCATGCTCAATCACATCTAGGTACTCGTCCGCTTTGTGCGAGTGGCGAGTAATCACCTTGTTACAACCACAGTAGTAACAAAGCTTATGGCAGAACGGGATATGCACGTAAAGCGACAGTGGACGCTCTGGGTATTGCGTACACGCCATGTCGTAATCAGAGACGGTAAACGCTTCATGGAACTCCAACGCAGTTGGGTATGAAGTGTAACGAGGTCCCGAATAGTTGTACTTGTTTAAGATTTCTTGGTCCCAAACGATTTGCTGATTCGTTGTTACTGGCTTGCTCGACATAGCGGTACTTCCAATTTAGATCCGCGAGAACGTAGGCTCTCTCAAATCAATTTACATACATTAAAATATAGATGGGTTATTTTGCCACACGACCTGTAAGGTCGTTTCAAGACAAAATCCATTTTCTAGATAAAAACTCAGAACTGCTAGCTTGATCACTAACAATGCACCGGAATACGGAGGTGCAAAAGGTAAGAAGGCTCATTTAGCACTCGGGTTAAAGATAATTCATCTTAAAAACACCGGTAGTAAACAAGCCTCTATATTTAATAGTCTTAGCGACTAGATCATCTGGATGTTGATTTGGTTGTTAAGAGGCTTAACCTTCTCCTGCAACCTTTTCAAATCCTCGATGACAGCATCGTTCAAGCGAGTCTCTGCCTTGTGGCGTGTGAGATTCTGCTGCATGCGCTCTTTCTTTGTCAGCTCCTGCCTTTCTTCTCCGCGCGCCATATCTTTAACAATATGGTACAGCTCGGAAAGGGCCGGATATTCTGCGTCAAGATCGACACGCTCATCTCCCTGAACATTATCCATGATGATACACACTCGGATACTGATCTCAGGCAAATCACACTGGCCTTGAATACCCGCAAGACACAAAGTATTTACGTTTTCGTAAATCGTCGCGTTACGTTTTTCAATCGCTAGTGCTTGATGCTGCTTTTGCAACTCCGTCTGCTTCTTCACTTGAAGTAGAAGGTAACCTGCGTAAGAGCCCAAGCCGAGAATGATAATTCCACCAGCAATTGCTAATAAGGTTACGTTCATTGGCTATTAACCTTTAAAGCTGTCTAAGTCGATGTCTTCGAATTGAGATAGCAAGTCTTCATCTGAGTTTGCTTTCTTGTTCGATACTACCGGCGTTTCTTCGAAGAACTCTTCTTCATCGTCTTCTGGCTCTAATAGACCCAAACGGCCCATTAGGTGCTCAATACGATCAAGCTTCTCATCAACGAACTTCTGTAGACCTGCACCTAGGTTTTCACCATTTTCGATACGGTCTAGTAGCGTGTTCAGTTGTGGATCATTCTCAAGCATCTCTAACTCTTGCTCGTTAGATAGCTTGCGCTCTTGCTTAGTTAGCTTCTTCACTGGTTCAACGATCAGTGGGATTTTTTTCTTGCTGCCTAAACGTGGGTCGCGAGCTTGTGCTGCTTTACGTTGTTTCGCGTCGCTACCATCTGAGTGGCGGCTGCCTGATTTTAGGCCTTTACGCTTTTTCAGACGCTTACGTTCACGACCTTCAACGTCAGATTCGCTACGGTTACGAGTAACGATAACTTCAGGAGCACCATATGCTCCCGGCTTTCTAGATTTTTTACTACGGCTCATTACTGGGTCTTCCTCAGTAAAATTACATCATTTCCAATAAATTCGAGTTCGAGCTTATCCCGCTCTGCCAAAAACTGGAATGTTTGACGACTAAAGAAGACGACATGTGTCGGGTCATTCTTATAGTGCCAACCAGCAAACGCGTCCACGTCTATTACTAGCTTGGTCATCAGACCAATCCAGCCCTTGGGCTTAACTAAATTCAACCATTGCTGCCACACCTTATCTGGGTGGTAAAGATGCTCTATCACCTCGGTGGCAGTCATAAAGTCATACGTTTTCTCCAGCACAGAAGTTTCTGGGTGGTAGTAAATATCGTACAACTCCATGGTGTGTCCGGCTTCTTCTAACATAATAGATAGCGTAGGGCCCGGGCCACAACCAAAATCCAACCCGTGTGAGTTAGATGAAATTTTGTCTGTTAATGGATCCGCGATGCGAGATAAAAAGCGGCGATAGCCGGCATCACTAGGATCGTTCTCATGGAGATCATAGTGCGCTTTCTCTTCGTTTGCTTCTAACCTTTGATCTGGTTTTACAAATACCAGCTCACATTGCTGACACTGCAGATAGGCTCTGCGTTTGTCTTCAAAATAGTGATTCACGCCTTGGTGATGGCATAAGGGACAAGTATACATAGCACATCCTTAAACAGGGATGCGAAACATACCAGAAACTGCGTTTATAGTGGAGAGGTATTGGGTGTTTTTTCATCAAATCAATAAAAAAAGCGATAGGAAAACCTATCGCTCTCTAAATCTGCCTATATCGGCCAAAATTTGCATACTCAACTTGGTACACAAATCTCCATTTGTTATTGGTGCTTTCCATGCCAAATTTGTTTGTTGTTCATCGTCCTGATGAGTTTTGGCTATCCTTTTCTAACACCTTGTTGCTGGGCTGTCCTAGCCTGATCCGTTTCTGTCTATACCGTTAGACTAGATGATCATCCGTATCTAAGTCAGCTCCTAGCTGATGGCGGTTACTTTACCGTGTTACAAAAAGACTACAATAGTGCGACTTCACACTTTCGAACACTAATTGATCACACATTGATAAATTAGACACAAAAAGATAAACCATCACAAATATCTATTGGTAATGACCTAAAAAAGAAAACGCCCCAATCATTTCTGATCGGGGCGTCTTCTTCAATCTCGCTCGAACGTACATTTCTTCACTCTGGCTAAGAGCGAGAAACCGACAAATTAGTGTAGACCACCAACGTACTTCGATAAGGTATCAATTTCTGCGTCTGTTAACTTTTTAGCTACATCACGCATCATCGCATTCATGTCGTTATTACGGCTACCATCGCGGAATTTTTCAAGTTGAGCCTTGATGTATTCTGCGTGTTGGCCTGAAATTTTAGGGAAGCCTGACAGCTCGGTGCCGTTACCACGAGGGCCGTGACAAGCGATACACGCTGTTAGGCCGCGCTCTGCGTTGCCCGCTGTGTATAGGATCTTACCTTCTTCAACTACGTTCTCAGGAGTAGAGTTGTTAGAGATTGGCAGAGATGCGTAGTATGCCGCTAGGTCAGCCATGTCTTGTTCAGACAGAGGCATCGCCATTGCACCCATTACAGGTTCATTACGACCTTGCTTACCACCACTTGTCATACCTAGCTTAAGCTCTTTTAACTGCTTCTCTAGGTACTTCTCATGTTGGCCAGCCAACTTAGGGTACTGAGTGATCAGACTGTTGCCGTCAGCACCGTGGCAGGCAACACATGTTTGTGATTTGGCTTTACCAGCTTCAATACTACCTTGAGCCCATACTGAGCAGCTGGCTAAAAGACTCAAAATTAGCGCTAATTTCTTCATGACATTCCATTATAATTATCAAGCTTCCAGTACCACTCTATGTTGCCACTCATGGTACAATAGGCGACCTTATGCCGAGCACGGTTATTTTACACAAATTCACAAAAAAGTAATCAATCGACTACACAAAGTCGAGATGGAGTTAACAGTGAGCGTAAAAATTCATTATCAAAACACGCATTTCATTACCAGTGCACCTGATATTCGTCACTTACCAGAAGACGAAGGGATCGAAATTGCGTTTGCAGGACGCTCCAATGCTGGTAAATCTAGCGCGTTAAATCGCGTTACAAACCAAAAAAGCTTGGCGAAAACCAGTAAAACACCTGGTCGAACTCAGCTTATTAACCTATTTAAAGTAACGGACGGTTGTCATATCGTCGATTTACCTGGATACGGTTTTGCTCAAGTACCGCTTGAGATGAAGAAAAAGTGGCAGAAGTCGCTAGGTGAATACCTACAAAAACGTGAATCGTTAAAAGGTTTGGTGGTATTGATGGACATTCGCCACCCGATGAAAGACCTAGACCAACAAATGATTTTCTGGGCCATTGATAGCCGTATTCCAGTACAAGTACTGCTAACTAAGGCCGATAAGCTGAAACAAGGCGCGCGTAAAGCACAGCTGCTGAAGATTCGCAAAGATGCAGAATCTTTCGGTGGTGATGTCGCCGTTGACGTATTCTCTTCATTGAAAGGCATTGGTGTTGACCAACTGCGTAACAAGATGGATGAATGGTTTGCTCCAGCGCTTGCTGAACAACTCATCGACGAGCTAGAAAACGAAGAGCACAACGATTCAGAGTAACCTCTATATATAGAGGGAACACATAGCGAATCGATCGCGACTTCAACAGATCTCACCTTATCAATACCCTGCCTTATATAGGTGGGGTATTTTTTTGTCTATAAATTAGCGGTTTAAACTCAAAAACCAAGAATAAAAAGCAAGATAAACCCGCTACAAACAACAGAAGTGAACCATACTAAAAGACAAACTTTTATAAACAGTACAATGAGAAAAGAACACTCATGTGGAAAATACCCCTAGCCACAATGGCACTGATAATGGTTTCATTTTCAGGACTCGCCTCTGAAAAAGAAGCAACGGAAACGCCACTGATCAACGTTGATATGACTTTAGACCTTGATGGCATGGAGAGGTATGCTCAAGATGCGAGCCAGTCTCTGGAGGTGATATCTCAGTCACTGCAAGCCATCGTCAATAACCCTAACCTTAGTGACGAACAACAACTGGCGCTTAATCAAACGGTTGAAAGCATTAACAAACTCGCCGAAACCACCAAAACCTCGCTCAAGCAACTGCCACAAGCCTTAGACCAATCACGCGCCGCCTTTAAGCAAACAAGCCAAACGCTGATCGATGATATCCAAACCAAAATCATCATCGCGTTGGTTGCCGTTGTCGGTGTGATTATTATCGCCCTAACCGCGATTTATCTACTGATCTTGAAGCCAATGCAGCAAACCTTGGTAAAGGCGACCAACAATATCTCCTCAATGGCGCAGTCCATACAGATCACCGCCGAAGCCCTCAAGTACAGCACAGAAAAACAACAGCAAATCATGGACTACATTGAGCATTCACCCACTCAATGCACTGATAAATAGGGCGCGAGCGATCAATCCTTTATCGGCAACTTGTAAAATAAAAGTTATTTCAAATGATAAAACAATCATTTTATGTGTGGATTTAAATTACCAATTGCTGATTGAATTCCAAATTCACCACGAATGAAAGAGAGAAAGAAGGCACTTAAAAAGCGTAATAAAAGCACTAGAAATGGGGCGTTTTTCAGGGGGGTTGTAGGGTGGAAATGTTTTTCTTTCGCACAAGAAAAAACGCCCCAGTCAAATACTGACTGGGGCGGCTGAATCAGCCTAATCCAATAACGTGAAACAAAAGGTCTGAAAGATAGAACATCTTACCTCTGTACCCTACGAGATTTAATGTACAACAATTGCTCAGAAATGAAAACAATTTTTGTAGTTTTTTTTCATGAATGTTTTATTAAAACACCTAAACTCTTTTCCCAACCCGACTTTATTTGAGACAAAAAAAAGCCAGTGTTTGTGCACTGGCTCATACTAATTTGCTCAATAAGGTCAAAAACTGATTAGTGGGCTTGATCCCAGTTATCACCGTGGCCAGCTTCCGCCACCAACGGTACTTCTAGCTCAGCAGCAGATTCCATCAATTCTTGTACTTTACTTTCAATTTCGGCTAAAGATGACTCTTCCACTTCAAATACCAATTCATCGTGTACTTGCATCAGTAGCTTAACTCGACCATCACCCTCCGCTTGAATCCACTCATCAACCAGCAGCATCGCTTTCTTAATGATGTCTGCGGCTGTACCTTGCATTGGCGCGTTGATCGCTGCACGCTCAGCTGCCTTACGACGCATGCCATTACGAGATTGAATTTCAGGTAGGTGCAGACGACGACCGTAAATGGTTTCAACGAAGCCCTGCTCTGAAGCTGCGCTGCGTGTGTCTTCCATGTACTGCATCACACCAGGGTAACGCTCGAAGTAAGTATCCATGTAGTGCTGTGCTTCACCACGAGGAATACCTAGCTGCTTAGCCAAGCCAAAGGCACTCATGCCGTAGATAAGACCGAAGTTAACCGCTTTAGCACGACGACGTTGCTCTGAAGTCACATCCTCAATATTAACGCCAATGATCTCAGCTGCGGTTGCCGCGTGGATATCTTTGCCTTGTTGGAAAGCTTCCAGAAGCGCTTTATCACCCGATAGGTGCGCCATGATACGCAATTCAATTTGAGAGTAATCGACCGCTAGAATCTTCCAACCATGCTGTGCAACGAATGCTTGGCGGATACGACGACCTTCTTCATTACGAATTGGGATGTTCTGTAGGTTTGGATCCGTCGAAGACAAACGACCTGTCGCCGTTACCGCTTGATGATACGAGGTGTGAACACGACCCGTTTCCGCGTTGATCATCTTCGGTAGTTTGTCAGTGTAAGTAGACTTCAGCTTCGCAAGACCACGATACTCAATGATCAACTTAGGTAGCGGGTAATCTAGCGCCAGTTCCTGTAGTACTTCTTCATTAG
>NZ_MCYD01000502.1:0-2197 GCF_002876325.1 Vibrio sp. 10N.261.52.A1 | reverse complement strand
AACAACGATGGTTTTGTTGATACTCCATCTGGTAAGTCTTTCGAACTAATGATCCAGTCGCCAAACGGCTGGACTGACTTCAACAACACAGTTCAACTAGCGGTAGAGCAGCTAAACGAAGTGGGCATCAAAGCAAAAGCTCGTACGCCAGACTTCTCTGTATACAACCAAGCAATGCTGGAAGGTACATACGACGTAGCATACACAAACTACTTCCACGGTGCGGATCCATACACGTACTGGAACAGTGCTTACAACTCATCACTACAATCTGGTGACGGTATGCCTCGTTTTGCCATGCACTTCTACAAAAACGAGAAACTAGATGGTCTTCTAAACAGCTTCTACAAAACAGCTGACAAGAACGAACAGCTGGACATTGCACATGGTATCCAGCAAATCATCGCTGCAGACCAAGTGACAATCCCTGTGATGTCTGGTGCTTACATGTACCAATACAACACAACTCGCTTCACTGGTTGGTGGAACGAAGAAAATCCAAAAGGCCGCCCACAAATTTGGGCTGGTATTCCAGAGCGTTTACTTCATGTACTGGACCTAAAACCAGTCAAATAAGTATTCGTTCAATCCTTGCGGCGTAATCTCTTACGCCGCTTATAAAAATCCCCACACTCTCAATTGAAAGTATGGCGCTCGTCGTCAGGGGATTTTTCGTTCCAAATTTCGCTAGGAGCGACCTGAATCCAGAAACAGGGAAACAATCTGGGTGAGTAAGGTGTGAGTTATGGGTTATTTTTTAAGACGTTTGTCATTTTATTTTGTCGCGCTAATAGTTGCAGCGACGTTAAACTTTATCATTCCAAGAGCAATGCCTGGTGACCCAGTTACCATGATGTTTGCGAACGCTTCTGTACAAGTTACTCCAGAACGTATTGCTGCAATGAAAGAGCTATTAGGTTTCGTTGATGGCGGCTTACTAGTTCAATACGCAGCGTACATGAAGAACATTCTTAGCTGGGAGCTTGGTACATCAATTCAATTCTACCCTCTTTCTGTAAACTCATTGTTGGGTGGGGCATTCGGCTGGTCACTTTTCTTAGCAGGTACCGCTGTAATTCTTTCTTTCTCTATCGGTTCTATCCTAGGTATTTTCGCGGCGTGGAAACGTGGCAGCAAATACGATGCTTTTGTAACGCCAGGCATGCTGATTCTACAAGCCGTTCCTCAAGTCGTTATCGCGATGATTGCACTATTTACCTTTGCAATCGGCTTGAAGTGGTTCCCAACGGGTTACGCTTACACCGCTGGTACTGTACCTGATTGGACAAGCTGGGCATTCATTAAAGATGTGGCTTACCACGCTTTCTTACCGCTGTTCTGTGCTTCAGTTGTTCAAATTGGTGGCTTCCTAGTGAACATGCGTAACAACATGATCAACCTACTTGCTGAAGACTACATCACTATGGCGAAAGGCAAAGGCCTGAGCGAAAACCGAGTGGTATTCAACTACGCAGCGCGTAATGCAATGCTACCAAGTGTGACAGCACTTTCTATGTCGCTAGGTATGGCAATCGGTGGTCAGCTAATTATCGAAATCATCTTCAACTACCCAGGTCTTGGCAGCGTACTTTTCAACGCAATTAACGCTCGTGATTACCAAGTACTGCAAGGTCAGCTACTTATCATGACGCTATTCATGCTGTTCTTTAACTTGGTTGCAGACATGCTGTACGTAGTTCTTGACCCTCGTCTTCGTAAGGGTGGTAAATAATCATGAAAGACTTTCTAAAACTCATTTGGCGTAACCCGATGGCCCTAACAGGCGTCATCATCCTAAGCATCTTTGTTCTTGGCGCTCTTGCAGCTCCACTGATCACCAAACATGCACCAGACAAGCGCACAGGTAACCCACACGAGTACCCAGGCTTTGTTGTTAAGTCTGCGCAAACTAGTCCGAACGGCTGGGTGGCACAAAACCTTGCAGACGACCGCCGCACGTTGATCATGTCTAAAAAGGCTGACCACGTATTAGGTACGACTCGTATGGGCCGTGATGTTTGGTCACAAGTGGTATACGGCGCACGCGTATCACTCGCTGTAGGCTTCGGTGCTGGTCTAACAGTATGTCTACTAGCAACCGTTATCGGTGTTTCTGCAGGTTACTTCGGTGGTCGTGTGGATGACGTACTAACCGCTGCAATGAACATCATGCTGGTTATCCCTCAATACCCATTAC
>NZ_MCYD01000501.1:0-1978 GCF_002876325.1 Vibrio sp. 10N.261.52.A1 | reverse complement strand
TTATTGATGCACTAAACCGAAGCTTTCATATCAGCGGAATTGGTACTCTGTCTGTGGGTTGCAGCATTGGTACTGCAAACTTTCCAGATAATGCCATAGACCAAGAGTCTTTACTAAAGCAAGCGGGCATGGCAATGCACATGGCGAAAGCTAACGGACGTAACCGCTTCCAAACTTTCACCCCTAGCTTAGCTCGTGCACTTCATCGAAAAGTAGAAATTCGTCATCGTTTAGCTCGCGCTCTAGAGAATGAAGATCTTGCACTGCACTACCAACCAATCATGAATACCAACAGTGATAAAGTGAAAGGGTTTGAAGCACTGCTACGCTGGTCAGATAAAGATTTAGGAGACATTAGACCTGACGAGTTTATCGCTCTAGCAGAAGAAACAGGTCAGATAGTTCCGCTCGGAAAGTGGGTGCTCAACTCCGCACTTAAGCAGCTATCCATTTGGCACAGAAAATTTGATAACCAGCTAATGATGAGTATCAATATCTCGAGTATTCAAATGCATGCAACCTTTGCAGACCAACTATCTGCAATGCTCAACTTCTACAATATCCAGCCTCAGAGTATCGCCCTTGAGATCACTGAGTCATCCATGATTTTCAAACATGGTGAAGTTAGACAAGCGTTGTGCGACATTGCCAAGTTGGGTGTGGAGCTGCATCTGGATGATTTTGGCACTGGTTACTCTTCACTATCTATGTTGCATGACCTACCTATTAGTACAGTCAAGCTCGATAAAAGTTTTGTGCATGGGTCACACAAAGGCAGCAAAGCCATTGTTCAAGCAACCCAAGCTATCTGTGACAAGTTAGGGCTAAAAGTGGTCGCGGAAGGTGTTGAGACAGAAACGCAGAAGGGCTTCTTAGTCGACTGTGGTTACCAATATCTGCAGGGGTTCTTGTTTAGTAAACCAATCCCTTCAAATGAAGTCGAAAGCAAGTTTTTATTCCTTCGATAAGCCAGTGCTATTCACCTGAAATGGCGAGTAAACAATAGTGGTGAGTATCGACTCATGCATCGTGTATCTAGCCTAACAAGCTGCTGAACATGTCGAGCTATTAACACTCAGCAGCAGTATGCTTCTCACTCATAAAATATCTCCTTCGTCTCAATATTTGAGTTAGTTACCAGTTCTTTATGTCAATTCTTGTTCAGCTCAAATGTGACCTTTTAGCGACTCATATTTGAGCTTCGATATTTTGTAGAATGCTTTCATCCATACAAAATGAGAAAGAGAATCATGAAAAAGAACCACTTAGTCTTACCTGCAGTCGCTGTCGTTACAGTTTGCTTACCATTGTCTGCACTCGCAGGTGACCGCGACAACTCTATTGAGGCCGGTGTGACATTTATTGGGAATCAAGAGCTAGCAACCTTTGGCTATAGTAAAGCCCTATCGAATAATATTGTCGTAGGTGGTGGCTTTTCATTAGGTACGGAAGCGGTAGATTTGGACGAGCCAAACTCACAAGATGCATGGGGCTTATATTCCAACATCGGCTACAGATTTGAAATTGCCGAGTTTGATATCATCCCTAAGGTTGGTATCAACTACTTAAATGCCGATGTGGAATCGGGCGACGCTTCTTTCAACGACATCAATATCGATAATGTTTATGGTTCAGTGGGTGCCACAGTGAACTGGCGCATGATAGGTCTAACGGTCGATTACGGAAAGATCAATGATTCAGCAATGGTACCCGACGGTTCAGGTAGCACCAAACCATTCGAAGAAGATGTCGTACGTGTTACAGCAAGCTTCAACTTCTAACCTTTAGCTTTCCATTTATGTAAACAATAAATGGCTTAAAAGAAAGCCTAACAAGGAAGTCCGCAAAAGAAAGTCGACAAAAGCTCCTATTAGCCTGCCTAATTAGGGGCTTTCTGTTTGTAAAGCAATCAATAAGGGTGAAATTTGATTTAAACCGTTAATATAACAAGGTTTAATTTGAGTACTAGATATTATAC
>NZ_MCYD01000500.1:0-17830 GCF_002876325.1 Vibrio sp. 10N.261.52.A1 | reverse complement strand
CTTAAATTTAATCCTATTTCTACCATTTCTAATGGTTTGATCTCTTTCTCAGATTGTTTCTGTTACTTTGATCGCTACTACAAACACAACAGATAATTACAATGACAAAAACACCACTATTGCTTGCTTATATGGCACTTGCACTATCGGGAGCAGCACAAGCTGACCAACTCGAAGACATTGAAAAATCAGGCACGCTACGTGTCGGTACTACAGGCGACTACAAGCCATTTTCTTACTTCGATGGTAAAAGCTACTCAGGCTATGACATCGATGTCGCACAGCACATTGCAGAGCAATTAGGCGTAGAGTTACAGATCGTTCGTACCACATGGAAAGATCTCATTACGGATCTTGATAACGATAAATATGATATTGCGATGGGTGGTATCTCGCGCAAAATGCAGCGCCAACTAAGTGCAGAGCAAACTCAAGGCTACATGACCTTTGGCAAGTGTTTCTTGGTCGCTAAAGGCAAGGCAGAACAGTACAACAGCATTGAGAAAGTAAACCTATCTTCGGTACGTGTTGGCGTAAACATCGGTGGCACTAACGAGATGTTTGCAGATGCCAACTTGCAGAACGCAAGCTTCACACGCTACGAGAACAACTTAGATGTGCCGCAAGCCGTTGCGGAAGGCAAAGTTGATGTGATGGTAACCGAAACCCCGGAAGGCCTATTCTACCAAGTGACCGACGAGCGCCTTGAAGCGGCTCGCTGTGAAACACCGTTTACCAACAGCCAGTTCGGTTATCTGATTCATAAAGGTGAGCAACGTTTGCTGAACACTGTGAACTTCATTATGGATGAGATGAAACTGAAAGGCGTTGAAGAAGAGTTCCTGATTCACAACTCTCTTAAATAGTCTTCTAGTCTTCTGTTCTTCTGTTCTTCTAGATAAAAAAATAGGCCAGCATTGCTGGCCTATTTCATTATTTTAATTCGCTCTCACTATCGAGCTTATCAAGAGAGGAAACTAACCATGAGTAATCACATTCTGCTGCACAAGTGCATCCAGAATATCTGACGGCATGGTGCCGCTTAACGTCAACTGAGGCGCGAGGTCTTCAACCACAATCACTTGCTCTGTTGTACCTAAGCCATCAGGGTTAATGGTTAACTCAACATCATTCCCTTCTAACTTGGCATCAACATGCTGAAGCAATGTCGCCATATTCACATTCGCGTCTTTCAGTTCAGGTAATACCTCACGTAGGTCAATCTGGTCACCTTCGGCTAAATTGAAGTCAGTGATCGTATCTTCGACACCATCCTCAATGTTCAGCCAAACAAACGAGTCCATACCATCACCACCGGTCAAGATATCCGAACCGCCGCCACCAATGAGCGTATCGTTGCCATCACCGCCGATAAGGGTGTCATCACCTGCTCCGCCTTCAAGTCGGTCATTACCTGAGCCCGCCGTTAGATCTGTTGCATTAGCCCCAGCCAGTAACTGCACATCATCGGTCTCACCAGCCAAATTAATATCGACCGCATTCGACACAATGTTCACATTTAGGTCGATTGCCGCCGACGTGGCTGTATCGTTGTTATCTAGCTCTTCGGAAACCGCCTCAACTTTAAGTGTATAGCTACCTGGGGTTTGAGAAAGCCCAACCACTTGCAAACTTTCAATTGCATCAGCGGTCGCCATCCATACCCCACCACCGAGATCCGTTACGGAGCCAACATCACTGGTGATTTGAGCGCCCGCTGGCACATCACTGATGTGCAGTGTTAGCTCTTCAGTAACGTCTGTTAGAGCTGCGATGATGCCAACCAAAGGAACACCACTATTACTCACCGACTGGCTCGCAGTGATGTTTCTTACGTAGTTAGACGCCGGATCAATCGTTAGGCTTGGCGCGTTCGCTACTGGCGTCACCGCAATGTTATAAACAACAGGTGCAGTTTCAATGGCGATACCAGAAGGATTACCACTGTCTTTGGCAGTGACTTCTAAGCCGATGTTGTTGGTTGGAGCCAAGCTTGCATCAAGGTAAACCCCATTCGGGCTGGTCGGTGTGTCAATCAAGGCATTCAGATCGCTCAGCGTCCCTACTAACGTCACCGAACCACTATTGTCACCATTAACGGTCACACTAGTACCAGCAGGTAGTGATACGGAAAGCGTTCCATAATCAACGGTCAACGTTACTGTCATCAAGTCATTAGCAAAGCTATCGACATAATCAGGGTCACTGACATTAATACCACTAAGCAGTTGTCCTGCGTCTTCATCAATCAGCGCGGTGACACTGTCACCATTAACAACAGGAGTATCGTTCACACCTTGCACCACGGCAGTGATTTCACCGGTATCTGTTAGGAAGTCATTCACGCCATTCGTCGTGCCGTCATCCTCTACCGTATAAGTAAACTTAACATCACCGTTGTATTCATCTGCTGCGGTAAATACCCAATATGGGCCAGTAATCGTAGCATCATCCGCACCACCCACGTTTTCGAAGCGTTGTAGTGTGCCTTGACCTTGGTCGAGCACCAAATTGGTCACGGTAATCGCGTCGTTTTCTGGGTCTGTCGTCGCTGCTATCAAATCCTCTTCTTTGATGATCAGCTGACCTTCTTCAAGGATGGTGCCTAAATCGATATCCGTTGCATCCGGCTTATCATTCACTTCCGTCACAACAACGCTGATTTCAGCACTGTCAGTTAGGAAATCATCGACACCATTTGTCGTGCCGTCATCCTCAACGCTATAAGTGAATTTAACGTCGCCGTTAAAATCGTTGTCAGCGACAAATAGCCAGAATGGACCGGTAATCGCTGCGTTATCAGCGCCACCAGCATTTTCAAAACGCGTTAACTGACCTTGTCCCTGAGTCAGGGTGACACCTGCTACCGTGAGGTTGTGGTTTTCAGGGTCAGAACTTGCTGCAATCAAATCACCTTCAACAATGACTATCTGGCCATCTTCAGCAATCGAGCCTAAATCAACGTCTGTCGCGATAGGCGCGTCGTTTACTTCCGTCACCTTAATCGTGAAAGTCGTCTGGTTAGTCTGTGCTGTGTTCGGATCAGCTGGGTCAATAAGACCATTGTTACCGCCGTCATCGAGCGTTGCGTTGATTGTCACCAACCCACTCTGGTTGAGGTAGTTCTGGTCAGGATCCGGCTTGAAGGTCACGGCTCCATTGGCCAATGCCGTATTGATGTCAGCTTCTTTACCCGTGATGACCAGTGAACCGTCAGGTTGCAAGACAAACGTTACATCTGGAGAGCTTGTAAACTCAAAGACGCCCTGTGCTCCTGGCAGTGTTTGGTCAATCTCCAACGTCAGCGTATACGGCGCATCTGGGTTATCAAAACTTGCGTCTACGTCGTAGATGCTGAAGTTGTTAATCGCGACACCAGCTGAGTCTTCTTGCGTTTCAATATTGGTAACGTTGACGAACGTTGGTTGATCGTTGATAGGATCAATCACTAAATCCACATCGAAGCTGGTTGGTGTACCCAGGTATTCGGTGTTGTCTACATCAGTGTCCACAGAGCGAACCGTGATTTGCAATGGACCAGTAATACCCAACGCATTACCTGTATCGCTATTGTGTTGACCAGAGTTGAATACAATCTTATCAAGCGACTGAGCAGGCACATCCAGCGTCCAAATCTGTGTCACCGGATCGTAACTAGCCAAAGTCGTGCCGTCTGGATAGTAGATAGAGGCATCTTGAGGTACACCAGCCACCTCTACACGAAGTGTCTCTGGCGCATTTTCGGTATACGTGCCGCTGCCTGTTGCAGACAGCTCTTTATCCAAAATAGTCGCATTGATTTCGATATCAATGTTTTGGCCTTCATTGCCAGTAACAGAGTCCGTTGGGTTGGTATCAACATCATCACCCACAGGCACCACATGCAGCTTAAAGCTTGGCAGATTCGATGCTGCAGTTGGCACGCCTAACAAGGATTCTTGAGTAAAGACAGCAACGCCAAATTCCGCCGTACCACTGAAGTTTTTAGGCGGTAGGATCGAAATCTCACTCAAATCAAATGACAACCCTGATGCTTGAGGAAGTTGAACACTCCACTCACCACCACCATTGTTCTTCACTGTATAAGCGGAGCCCGGATCTGCACTCATTAAGAAACCGTCTGGCACACCAGTGAACTTAATCGAAACGAACTGCTCTGAGCCGTCTAGGTCAGTGAGCGCAATGGAGACAGGCCCTGTTCCCGATAGAGAAATAGCTTGATCTTCATTGCCCGTGATCTCAATGACATCAGGATCACTACCCGGCCCTGTTACAAGCACATCATCAACCACAGGGACAACTTCAAAGCTAACACTGGTATTGAACGTATCAGTATCGGTTGCCGTTCCGGCTGGAGACGAGGCGTCATTGTAGGTAGCAGTATCGGTTATTGTTCCGCTGACATTCACTTGTACTTGGTTGATGTCGTTGCCCGTTGGGTAATTCGGAGCAGGACGGAACAATACATTGTCCAAAGCACCGGCATTAATTTCCGCTTCATTGAAGGTCACGGACGTGCCAAGCGATACACCCGCACTTGTGTAAAACGCACCAACACTTGTGTCATCCAAAGTCAGCGTAATAGATGTGAATTTTTCGTCACCACCCTCAACCCCACTGACTTGGTCAGTAATGGTCGTGCTGAAATCAAGCTGAATGTAAGTATCTTCGTAACCCACCGGATCTTGTCCCGGTTGACCATCAGTATCAACAGAATTAAACGAGTCATCGAGCGAACCAACAACCGTTACATCAATGTCCGGGTTACCTTCAACGTCAGGAGCGACTTTAATCACGACATCGGTCACCAAGGTTTTCTCATCACCAGACAGTGTATCTTTGGTGACTATTGTGATTGGTAACCTAAAGTCGCCAGAATAGTCAGCAGGCAGATTAAGTAGCAGGCCAGAGAAATCCGTTGGAACACCCTGATCGACCGTTGTTTCAAATACATACTTCCCGTTTACGAAGTCAACATCACTGCCTCCCCCTAAACTGATTGGGAAAGTTATTCCTGGGGGAATGGTCACAGAGTCATCAATAGTGATAGTTACTTGGTCTGTTGAAGCGTCTTCACCGGAGAATGTGATCAGACTATTTAGTGCCGTTCCCAAGTCTAACTGTGTGTCTTCTACAGCATCGACAACGCTATCTGGTGTCATCGTAATATCTGCAGCCACCTCGCTCCCACCAACAAGCACTTCTGGGAATGACAAGTTCACTTCACCTTCCCTCTGAACCGCAACTGATGACTCAGTTTCAGTGCCATCACCTCGGTCAATCACGGTACTATAGATGGTCATCTTGATGTCATTGAAAACGCCTGGAACTCCAGAAACTGGCGGAAACGTAAGGCCGTTTGGTGCACTAATACTAAACAGGTCTTCATTGGTTACCACCCAACGACCATTACCTTCATAAGCGGCACCCATTACAAGCAGCTGATTGAGGACAGCATCTGATAGCGCTGAGTCGTCCACATTAGTCAGTTGAATCACTAGCTGGTCAACCTCTTCGATAGCAGACGAAGCATCAGTTTCTTGGTATCGAATAACAAACTCACCCGTAACCGATGTATTATCACTGTTGGTTGTGAATTTGAGAACACCCGTTATAGCATCCGCGACCACTGTACCCAAGTCTGTAAGACCTGCGACCTCATCTACAACCAGCTTGTTGTTAGCATCTTCAGGCTCAACCACAGGTCGCACACGAACATCAATCGAACCTGTGATTGTAGCTGTTGCAATACCCTGACCTGGGTCAGTTACGTCAACATATTCATGATCGCGTTCTTCA
The DNA here is from genome assembly GCF_002876325.1 of Vibrio sp. 10N.261.52.A1. Taxonomy (NCBI): domain Bacteria; kingdom Pseudomonadati; phylum Pseudomonadota; class Gammaproteobacteria; order Vibrionales; family Vibrionaceae; genus Vibrio; species Vibrio sp. 10N.261.52.A1. The sequence goes on along the minus strand of NZ_MCYD01000500.1, from coordinate 12,031 downwards.
ATCATGACAACCGTATTCAGCGTAAAATCGGTGCTCGAGTCTTGTTCCGGTATTATCTGAATAAAATTATTGTTCAGTGCTATCTGAGTGAACGCTTCTGGAGTCTGCCCAGCCTTAGGTGTGATGGTTAGCGTTCCGGCCACGGCATCGTAGTTCCAAATCACATCACCGTTTACAACCACACTGGCAACACCACTTGGAATGCCACTGATGACGATTGAAGTGAAGTGCTCATCATCGTCAATGTAATCAGTGCCCTCTGGGTGCCAATCAATGTTGATCGCCGTATCTTCGTCCCCACGAGTTACCGTATTGTAGGTTGCTGAGGTATCAATCCTAGGCTCTACAAGTATACGAATTTCCTTATCAAAAGAGAGTGTATGGCCATCATTCTCAGTCACGACCACTTTACCCAAAATACTAATGTTCTCCGTAGATGAGTCAACTGGCCTTATACGGATACCTGAAGTTACCCCAGCTTCCGTTATATTGGCTTCGTAAATAGGTTTAGATAAATCCGGACTTCCATTTGGACTAGTTGCATAACCGACAAAATTTAGATCAATCGTTGCTCCATCACCATCTTCAAGAACGACCCCCTCAGGAATGCCTGAAAGAATAACCGTTACAGACTCTGAGCCATCGTCAGGTAACGGTGTAGTGCCGCTATCTGGTCTTCTCTCACCTGACAATACGGTGAAATCAAGCTCAGCGAAGCTGTCACCATTTTGACTCTCTTGAATCGTAGTTTGGACACCGAATATCGAACTATCAGTAATTTCCGTCCATGCAGTACCGTTTGTACCACCGTAAGGGCTGTCCGCTACCCCTTTAACCTCAACGTTTACCGTTTTAGTTCCTAATATTTCTTCATCGACCTGAGGCCCAGAAGAAAGGTTCGCGGTATCTTTGACAACACCAGTAACCTCAAACGTAAAGTCGACATTGCTGTGTTTAGCCGGAACGATCTCTACATTGGCTAAGTCGGAATACGCCACTTCCTGATAATCGACACCGTTGATGGTGATTGTGGGAACCGGAGTAGTGGTTCCAAGGAAATAAAGCACCGCACCTTCGGTTATATTGCTGATTCGAACAAACAACTCTTCGGAGCCATCAGTGTCCACCGAGCCATTCATGGTGATCACTTCATCCAAGGTGAAGGCATCTTTGTTCGCCAGAGGACCGAGGTAGTCTGGATCATCAATATTGTCTTCATTAATACGAATTCGGTTAACGCTGAACGAGCCAGGGTCCGCATCGGCAGTCACATCAATGATAATGTTTTGCTCTACAGAGCGAGCCGTTGTCTTATCATTTGCCCCGCCGTTAGCCGAATCATCGTATGGGTTGAGCGTCTCCTCAGTAATTGCGGTTGCTTTGAACTCAATTTGTCCAGAGAAGTTGTCGATTGGATTAACCACGGTGCTATTGATATCTGCGGCAGCAATCGTGTAGACACCATTGACTGGCGTTAACACATTGCCATTTTGATCCAACAGCTCAAACTTCCCATCACCTTGAACTGCTTCTAGCTCATAGGTAATCGTCTCAGTATTACTGTTATCTTGCGACTCTGCATTCAGTTGAAGTGTCACATTGCCTTCATCTTCATTCACTTGATATTGATACGTACTATTCGCATCATCCCAAGTAGCAATATCCGCTACCGCTTCAATCTCAATTCTGAAGTTTGAATTTACTGTATGGTCAAGCGTGCCGTTGTTATCAATTTCAAGCTCGTAGTTGATTCGCACACCATTGTCATTTGAACCGTAGTTTTGGTCTGGAACAAAGAACAAGTTATCGATTGTCGCGATGATGTCTAATGGCTGGTTCGTGCTTGGAGCAAAGCTCTGCTGCATTTGAGGCGGACCAAACAAGATATCACCGTTTGGTTCAGCGACTAACTTGTGATATTCCACGCCATCAAAGTAATAGAACGTCCCTCTGTGATTACCACTTTGAATCGTCAGTTGGCCGATAGACTCGTTATTATCTTGGTCCTTCAGGTTAACCTGCAGCGCAATTTGTGCTGGTGCATCAGGCAAGCCGCTTTGGTTATCTTGAATATTCTCGAGGCTTGGAGCATCACCCGTTGCGTAAGGGATTGTCGAGTCTCTCCCCGCCTCCTCAAACGTAGTTACCTTAAGCGATACTGCTGATGACTCTTCATCGGTGATCGTGATGTTCAAAGGCGTTGATGAAGTATCCAAATCACCGTCTGTCGCAATCACATTGATCGAGAAGTCGATGGTGTCTCCATCATGATCGAGATAGTTGGTCGCTCTAAACTCCACTTCACCATTTGAATTAATACGTAATCTACCAAGCTCACGAGTATCGATACCGCCACTACCATCATCGGTTTGTTCATACACTCGTACTTGCTGGACACCACTGTTTAAGTCAAAGCTGCTACTGTATGGCCCATTGTTTCCTGTTCGGAACACGATGTCTGCGCCATTTCTGGTCATACCCTCTATGCGAGTCAGCGCTGCATCATCCGCACCCACATCCGTCGCATTGGCAAACATGTTAACTTTGGAGTTGCCATAACCTTGACCCTCAACTCGCGTGATCGATTGAGTGGTCACCAATGGAACATCATCAGTTACAGTAATAGTCAGGTCGATCGCGTTCGATTTGTCTTGGTCAAAATCTTCGGCCACGACAGAGAAATCAAGCTCGATGGTGTTTTCATTCGCGCCATCAGGGTGCTTAAGTGGTTTAAACAGCTCAAATTGATAGCTGTTGTTTGAGGTATCAAAAATGATTTCAAACACAGGCTGATTGCTGGTTACCGTCTGTGCAACATAAGTGAAGGTTGTACCGCTTTGTGAAACAGGCAGCCACTCTAGGCTTTCTCCATCAGAAGTTAAGCCAGCAATCACTAAATTTTCATCGACCAATTCGTACTTAACAACACCATCAGCACCTTCATCAACGGTGAATAGTCCGTTAATAATGGTATCTTCGGATTGATCCGAACCAATCCCGGCAAGATCATCTTCATCAACCACCGTCTCACCCGTTGGCGCACTCATCACTGGCACATCATCGAGCACTTCGATCGGCAATACATACTGATTAGAGTCATCACCGTCACCATCAACCGCAACGACATCAAATGGAATCGTTAAGGTATTGGAATTTGGGCTTGTTGGATGGTTCAGAGGACCTAGCAACGTAAACGTATAAGAGCCATCATTCGCTAGCGCGAGCGTGAAGATAGGAGTTCCGCTTGTCGTCGTACCTTGATAAGTCGTCGTGTTCGCAGCTCCAGTGACTTCTGTAATAGAAATCGCTTCCGTTCCAGAGGTCAATGTCGCTTCAAGAGCAGAGATATTACGCAGTTCGTAAACCTCTACTTGGTCAGCACCTTCTGTGGTAACAAATGCACCTGTTGCTTGAGAAACCACAGATCCAAGATCATCTTCATCAACCACAAATGTGCTGGTCACTGTCGTATCGGTAATGACAGGCACATCATCGGTGATAGTAACGGTCAAAGGTTTCATCACAGAATCGGTATTGTCTTGGTCGACCGCGATCACTGGCAGAGTGAAGACTTGATCGTTGTTGCCTTGTACAGGCAGATGATCGAGCTCTTCCAACAAAGTGAAGGTGTATTCGCCTAGCACCACACTACTAAAAGTGATGGTAAAGATATCGGTTTGAACACCTCCACTTTCAACGAAGCCAATATAGGTTCCGCTGTTGGCTGGATCTTGTTTAAGCTGAACTACTAAGCCATCCGATTTCAAATCACCAGACGTGTTGAACTGAGTGGTATCAATACGGAAATAACTCACATCATCACTTCCCGCTGTGAAAGTAATGGTTTCAGTTTGGCTCACAGGTAAGCTCGGAGATGAGCCATCCACAAGATTCGCTTCTTCCAATGCAACCGTTGGTACCGTATCAATTACTGGTGGAGCACCATCTGAAATGGTCAGTGTCACGGTCGAAGTGACAATATCACCGTCTTTGTCTTCTGATGTCACTGTAATCGTCTTAACGATATCACCACCAGAATGATTCAGATTTCGATTAGGCGCAAAGCGCACATCGCCTTCAAGCGTGATAAATAACGAACCTTCTGTAAATACGAACTCTTGCTCACCAGTATTGGTTTGCACCAGAGATTCTTCAGGCTGACTACCATAAGTAAATTTGGTTATGGTGGCGCCATCAGCACTTTGTGCAGGCATCACATCAAATGTCGTTGTGGTAGGCGTGCCCGTGCTTGGCTCAGTGATGCTAAGAGCACCAGATTGCATCAATTGAACGTCATCACTGATGGTCACAGAAAGCGGTTTAGACGGTGAAATATCGCCATCGGTATCTTGCGCATATACCGACAAGTCAAAGCTGAGGTCGTTGTTTCCTAATCCGTCGACATGGTCCAAACGCTCTAACAAAGTAAACGTGTATTCACTCGGGTTAGTGTTATCAAATTCTAAGGTGAAGATAACTTTCTCAGCGCCCGAGCCATCCGTTGTGAATGCTATGTAATCACCTGAACCCGCCGGCTCTTCACGCAAGCTCAATTCAAGACCATCAGACTTCAATACACCACTGGTATTAAACAGCCCTACTTCGACGACAATCTTCTCGATGTCATCACTGCTCGCGAGTGAAGTAATGGTTTGAGTCACGCTGACTGGGCTGCCACTCGGTGTTGAACCATCAGCCAGTAAGCTTTCAGACAAGCTAACACTCGGCACGACATTTAACGTTGGTCCATCACCATCAACGATAGTGAGTGTGACCGTTGAAGAGGAAATATCCTTATCAAAATCAGATGAAGTAAACTCAATCAGCTTAACAATGTCGCCCGCTGAGTGGTCAAGATTACGATTTGGTTCAAACCTTACATCGCCATCCAAAGTGACAAACAGCGAACCTTCAGTGAAAACAAATTCCTGCTCACCGCTGATGTTTTGATTTAAGGTAATCGCAGACCCACCGTCATAAGTGAACTGTGTAATGGTCGCCCCATCAGCACTTTGCGTAGGTAAAACATCAACCGTCGAGGTAGTTGGTGTGCCAGTATTTGGCTCTGTGATGGTTAACGTGCCATCTTGCATCTGTTGAAGGTCATCTTGAATGGTGACAACAACATCACGCTTAACTGAGTCATCACCATCAGTATCAACCGCATAAACAGGTAAGTTGAAGTTAAGGTTGTTATTAAGTGCACCATCAAGGTGGTCGAGTGCCTCAATCAGCGTGAAGGTAAACTGACCTTTGTTAACACTATCAAAATCAATGGTGAATACATTAGTTACGTTACCAGCCCCGTCATCAGTAAACCCGATGTAGTCGCCAGGCGAAGCAGGATCTTCTTTTAGCTGAACAACAAGACCGTTTGATTTCAGCACATCACCTGGGTTGAATTCGTTGGTCGCGATTCTGAAGTGGCTTAAGTCATCACTGCCCACAGTGTAGGTAATGGTTTGTGTTGAACTCACCGCAGAACCACTCGGCGTTGAGCCATCTGCTAGGTTCACTTCCGATAAGTTCACGCTAGGAACAACATCGATGACCGGATCAATCCCATCTTGGATCGTCAATGTGACATCCGCGGTATCAGTATCGTTATCAAAGTCGCTGGTCGTTACCACAATCGTTCTAACAATATCACCCGCTGAATGATCTAGGTTTCGATTTGGCTCAAAACGAACTTCGCCTTCAATCGTGATGTACAGTAAACCATCGGTTACGGTAAACACCTGCTCTGTCGTTACATTCGGATCCAAGGTGACAGCAGTACCACCATCGTAAATAAATTGGGTGACCTTTGCGCCATCAGCACTTTGAGTCGGCATAACATCAATGGTTGGCGTAGTTGGTGTACCTGCCACAAGATCAGCCAGTGAAGGCTCAACAATATTCAATGACCCGTCTTGTACACCTTGTACATCATCGGTAATAGTCACTGTCATTGGTGACATCGCAGACTCATCACCATCGGTATCCACCGCGATAACAGGTACATCGAAGTTTAAGGTGTTGTTCTGCAAGCCATCCGCATGGTCTAACGCTTCAAGCAGCGTAAACGTGTATTGCCCTAAATTGGTGGTTGAGAAACTGATTGTAAAGACGTTGGTTTCTACGTTAGCACCGTCTTTTACAAAGCCAATGTAGTTTCCAGAGTTCGCTGGCTGCTCTTTAATCTCAACCTCTAAGCCATTCGACTTCAAAGCCCCCGAAGTATTGAACTGAGCAGGGTCAATTCTGAAATAACTCACATCATCACTGCCTTCGGTATAGGTAATCACTTGAGTCATCGATACTGGATTGCCCGTTGGCGCAGAACCATCAGCCAGATCGACTTCAGAAAGACTCACGCCAGGGATGACGTTGATGATTGGTAGATCGCCATCGGTAATAGTTAGCGTGACTGTCGAAGTCACCACATCACTATCAGAGTCACTTGAACTGACGACTATCGACTTAACGATATCCCCGCCCGAGTGATTAAGATCGCGGTTTGGTTCAAAGCGAACATCGCCTTGCAGCGTGATATAGAGCGAGCCTTCAGCAACCACAAACTTCTGCTCACCCGCATTACTCTGGTCAAGCGTAAACACGGTGCCATCGTAATTGATTTGGGTAATAGTTGTGCCATCAGCCCCTTCTTGATCAAGAACATTGACGGTCGTTGTTGTCGGCGTACCCGCGGCTAAGTCAGCCACTGTCGGCTCTTCAATGCTGAGAGCACCATCCACCATGACTTGAATATCATCGGTAATCGTTACAGCCAGGAGCGACATCAGAGAGTCATCGCCATCACTATCGACCGCATACACAGGCAAGTTGAACGTTAAGTCGTTATTGCCTTGAATTGGTGTATGGTCAATCGCTTCTAAAAGCGTGAAGGTGTATTCACCTAAAGTCGTGCTGCTAAATGCAAGTGTGAAGACCGTGGTTTCTACATTTGAAATGTCTGTAGTGAATCCGATGTAGTTACCCGAACCCGCAGGCTCTTCTCGGATCTCAATCACTAAGCCATCAGACTTCAGAGTACCGCCCGTATTAAACTCACTCGGCTCTAAGCGGAATTTTACAACATCATCACTTTGGTTAGTAAAAGTGATGGTTTCTGTTTGGCTAACCGCACTGCCACTTGGTGACGACCCATCAGCCAGATCCGCTTCTTCAAGAGCAACACTCGGCACCGCATCTATAGTCGGGTTATCGCCATCGGTTATCGTCAGAGTAACGGTTGCAGTGACCGGATCGTTATCAAAGTCATTGGATGTCACGACTATCGACTTAACAATGTCTTCGCTCACGGAATGGTCTAGGTTACGGTTCGGCTCGAAGCGCATCTCACCTTGAAGGGTGATGTACAACTCACCTTCTGTGAAACTGAATTGCTGTTCGCCTGTGATGCTCTGATCCAACGTTTTAACGATGCCACCAAAAGAAAACTCAGTAACCGTTGCACCATCAGCACTTTGGTTTGGCATTACATCAATGGTATTGGTTGTTACCGTGCCATCTGCCAAATTCGGCTCAACGATATCTAGCGTGCCATCTTGCATGATTTGAACATCATCACCGATGGTTACATTAAGCTGAGACACTAAAGAATCATCGCCATCGCTGTCTACCGCATAGACCGGAAGATCAAAGCTCAGATCGTTGTTCGCTAGCCCATCTGCATGGTCTAACGCTTCCAATAAAGTAAAGGTGTATTCACCGAGAGTCGTGATCGAGAAGCTAACCGTGAATACTGGAATTTCAGCATTTGAGCCATCAGTAATAAAGCCGATATAAGTGCCCGGATTCGCTGAATATTCTTTTATCTCGACCGCAAAACCATTCGATTTCAGTGCGCCACCAACATTGAACTCGGTAGGTTCAATACGGAAACGGGTCACATCATCACTTTGATTAGTAAAAGTAATCGTCTCAGTTTGACTTACAGCACCGCTACTTGGTGCTGAGCCATCAGCAAGATTGGTTTCAGACAGAGTAACGCTTGGCACCGTATCAATGGTCGGGATATCACCATCAGTAATTGTCAGGGTGACTGTCGAGGTCACTGTGTCCTTATCGAAGTCGCTTGAGGTGACCTCGATCTGTTTAACGATATCTCCGCTAGTATGGTCGAGATTACGGTTCGGCTCGAAGCGAACGTCACCTTGAATAGTGATATACAGTGAACCTTCAGCAACTACGAACTTCTGCTCACCAGTATTATTCTGGTCAAGCGTTAATACGGCCCCGCCATCATAAGTAAATTGCGTGATGGTCGCGCCGTCTGCCCCTTCTTGATCAAATACATTAACGGTAGTTGTCGTAGGTGTGCCCGCCGCCAAATCAGCAACCGTTGGCTCGACAATATTTAGAGACCCGTCTTGCATGATTTGAACATCATCACCGATGGTCACATTCAACTGCGACACCAATGAATCGTCGCCATCGGTGTCTACCGCATAAACAGGAAGGTTAAAACTAAGATCGTTGTTCGCTAAACCATCCACATGGTCTAACGCCTCCAATAACGTGAAAGTATATTGGCCGAGGGTAGCACTAGAGAAACTAATCGTGAACACGTTGGTTTCGACGTTCGAACCATCTGTCACAAAACCGATGTAACCACCTGGTGTGGTTGGGTCTGCTTTTAGCTCAACCACCAGCCCATTTGATTTGAGCGCCCCACCAACATTGAATTCTGTCGGTTCAATACGGAAACTCGCCACATCATCACTTTGATTGGTAAAGGTAATCGTCTCTGTTTGACTTACCGCGGCACCACTTGGTGTAGAACCATCACTCAAATTAGTTTCAGATAAAGTAACGCTCGGTACATTATCAATCGTCGGGATGTCACCATCGGTAATAGTCAACGTCACCGTAGAAGTAACAACATCACTATCTGAGTCGCTTGAAGTCACGACTATCGACTTAACAATGTCTCCACTTGTATGGTCGAGGTTACGATTTGGTTCAAAGCGCACATCACCTTGCAGCGTGACATAAAGCGAACCTTCAGCAACCACAAACTTCTGCTCTCCCGCATTGCTCTGGTCAAGCGTGAACACTGTGCCGTTGTCATAATTGATTTGGGTGATGGTCGTGCCGTCTGCCCCTTCTTCATCAAGAACATTCACAGTCGTGGTTGTCGGCGTACCCGCTGCTAAATCAGCGACAGTCGGCTCTTCAATCGTAAACGCGCCATCTACCATGACTTGGATATCATCGGTGATCGTCACAGCAAGTGGCGACATTAGAGAATCATCGCCATCGCTATCAACCGCGTACACTGGCAAGTTAAACGTTAGGTCGTTATTACCTTGAATTGGTGTATGATCAATCGCTTCTATAAGTGTGAAGGTATACTCACCTAAAGTCGTGCTGCTAAATGCAAGTGTGAAGACTGTGGTCTCGACATTTGAAGTGTCTGTGGTGAAGCCGATGTAGTTACCCGAACCCGCAGGCTCTTCTCGAATCTCAATCACTAAACCATCAGACTTCAGAGTACCGCCAGTATTAAACTCACTCGGCTCCAAACGGAACTTTGCAACATCATCACTTTGGTTAGTAAAAGTGATGGTTTCTGTTTGGCTAACCGCACTGCCACTTGGTGATGAACCATCAGCGAGATCCGCTTCTTTGAGTGAGACGCTCGGTACCGCATCGATAGTTGGGTTATCGCCATCGGTAATGGTCAGAGTAACCGTTGATGTTACTGGATCTTTATCGACATCACTTGAGGTAACCTCTATCAACTTCACGATGTCTTCACTCAAGGAGTGGTCTAGGTTACGGTTTGGTTCAAATCGCACCTCACCTTGCAGCGTGATAAATAACTCACCCTCTGTGAAGCTGAATTGCTGCTCACCCGTGTCATTTTGGTCAAGCGTTCTCAGTTGACCGTCATAGGTGAACTGAGTAATCGTCGCGCCATCAGCACTTTGGTTTGGCATCACATCAATGGTGTTAGTAGTCACCGTGCCATCAGCTAGATTAGGCTCAACAATATCTAATGTGCCATCTTGCATGATTTGAACATCATCACCGATAGTCACATTCAGTTGGGACACAACAGAATCATCGCCATCGCTGTCTACCGCATAGACCGGAAGATCAAAGCTCAGATCATTGTTCGCTAGGCCATCTGCATGGTCCAACGCTTCCAATAGAGTAAAGGTGTATTCACCAAGCGTGGTGGACGAGAAGCTAATCGTAAACACTGGAATGTCAGTATTTGAACCATCAGTAATGAAACCAATATAAGTACCTAGATTCGCCGAGTCTTCTTGTATCTCGACCACAAAACCATTCGATTTCAGTGCACCACCGACATTGAACTCGGTTGGCTCAATGCGGAAATTCGCCACATCATCACTACCAGCAGTAAAGGTGATCGTATCGGTTGCGCTTACTGCACTTCCGCTTGGTGCAGAACCATCAGCTAGATTGGTTTCAGATAAAGTAACAGGTGGAATCAGATCTATAGTTGGGTTCTGACCATCGGTAATACTCAGCTCAAGTGTTGAGGTATCAGTATCTCCATCACCATCTTCAGCTAAAAATGAGAACTGTTTTACTATCGTTTCACTGCTTGAGTGGTCGATATCACGAGCGACTTCAAAACTGAAATCACCGTTTAATGAGATAGTGACCACGCCCTCAGTAAAACTGAAAGTTTGAGGCGCATCAGGCAGTAAGCTTTGATCTAATGAATAATCAACACCATCGTAGTTGAATGATTGAATTGTCGAACCATCCGCACCTTCGAAATTGAACAGGTTATACGAGACAACGGTATCGCCAGCTAAAGTCGGCTCAGTAACTGACTCAACCTTATCAACGAGCTCAACAACATCATCTGTGACATTGACGAGAATCTCAGCGGCTTCTGGTGTACTTGAACCACTAGATAATGCAGACCTATCGCCATCTGCATCTACCGCATAAATAGGCAGTGCAAAGGTTAACTGTGCATCTTCAGCGCCTTGATGCGACAGTTCTTCATAGAGGTTAAATTCATAGTTCCCCAAAGATGGGCTATCAATTTTTACATCAAAAACCGTAATTTTTGCGCCATTAATCTCGACATAGCCTTCGTACGTTCGCACACCATTGGTTTCATCAACCAGCTCAAGTAACACCACCTCACCGTTAGATATCAGTGTGCCAGCGGTATTAAACTCTGCAGGTTCAAGTTCATGATGATCGATAATGTCACTATCAAAAATTTCTGAAGTGACACTACCACTTCCTGAGACCGTTGCCGTTCCCTGTTGAGAACCGCCAACAATACCAGCTTCATCAACATCAATACTGTCGACATTGGTAATGACTGGTTTATCACCATCAGAAATAGCGAGGTTGATGGTATTGGTTACGACATCTTGGTCAAAATCGGTAACCGTGATTGGCAAAGAGAAAGAAAGCGAATCAGTGCCGACTTGCTCTATTGGTTTCAACTGCTCAAATCGATAGGTACCGTCAGTATCTAAGCTAACGGTTAAAATAACATCGCTGCTACCTTGGATTGACAGTGTGATGGTACTTCCATCAGCAGACAAAGATGCAACGGTCGCCTGATTGTCACTGAGCACACCATCAAATTGAGCAAGTGCGCTTGAGTCAAAAACAGCTGACTGTAGATTATCACTACCAATATTTGAAAAGGTGCCTTCAATTGCAGCACTGCTTGTTTCAACGTTATCGATAGACACGCTTTCAGCAGACGGATCTGCCCCATCAAGGACGGTTACTTGCGCATTAATTGGTGTGACGAGCTGATTACCTGCGGTGTCTTGGCCCTGTATGTCAAAGGCGATATTGATTTGGTCACCCGTAAAGGAAACCTGTCCGCCACCAATCGACGGAACATGATCTATCGGCTGAGAAATGGTTGTCGTCAGCGATAATTCAATGTCATTTCCGACACTTACGGCATCAATATCGATGCGCAGCACTTCATCTGTACCTTGAACACCAATAATCGAATTAGAGGCTGAATCATACGTAAAAGTAACCGGCTGGCCACTAGAGGTAA
>NZ_MCYD01000499.1:31517-43099 GCF_002876325.1 Vibrio sp. 10N.261.52.A1 | reverse complement strand
CAATGATTAACTCTCGGGTAGGATCTTTTCTAAATTGCCATGCGCCAGCGACCTCTCCCTTGGCGGGAGCCTTTTTTTTAGCTCCCCCTTTATAATACTACTATACGGAGGGTGGTACACCACCACTAATATATGACGAAAACCTGAATTTTCGCGTGAATTTTCGTTGTCACCAGTCACTTTTTCGTCTTTTTGATACCACCCCATGTATATGTAGGAGATATGTCCACCACACTCATAAAATCCTCATTTTCAAATTCCCTACATATATTGAGGGGGGTGTCAGACATCTCATTTATTAGCAGGTGCTAATGTTTTGGTGGTTCAATTTAATTCGAATTTTGATACCACCATTGATATATGTAGGGACAGTGATGCCAAATTCTGAAACGAACTGTCGTTTCATAGTGGTTGATTAGCAGTGATGATCAGAACTAGATTACTTTCGTTAAGGCGCGTCATTGAAAATAAGGATTAACAATACCGCTCAAAATGTGTATGTCGGTTGATGGACGTTCTTTTTAGTAACGATTTTCGATTTCTGGCTAATTGCTTTCAAGAACGCGCAAATCTTCCCATACAATTCCCAATCCCACCAAAATAGAAACGATGTTTTGCAATTTTTTCCAATTGTTTCTACAAATGTCATTCCTTAACCGATTTATTACGGTGTTTATCAATATTTCCCAAGCATATCGATTTACCTCATACGCAATACAATTTTATTCGATTCATGCACGATATTTTTCAACAACTAACAATAAACATGAAAAATACCCTCACTAATTGCTAAACCATCATCAATTTTTGTGTATCACTAGGTTTGACATCAAGACAAATGATCGGAGTGATTGATTATGAACAAACAACTGGAAGTTGCAGCGATAGATGTAGGCTTTGGAACCACCTGCGTTGCATCTGAAATAACAGGCGATCACTGTTATTACCATTGCTTCCCATCAAGAGCTGTAAAGGTGAATCCTACAGAGCTGAAGCGACTGGAATCGTTTGGCACAACTCAGCGAAATACGGTTTTAGTGAACATTGACGGAAGTAGTTATGAAGTGGGACCGGGAGTTTTATCAAAAGCAGCTGACGCCAACGAAAGACTTCTTAATAAACGTTACATCTCCAGTCCGGCTTACAAGGCGCTGTTTATCGGTGGCTTAAGCTTATTAAAAACGGATTGCATTGACTTGCTGGTGGCAGGGCTTCCATTAAACCAACTGGATCGTAAAGATGAATTACTCAATTTTATGATTGGTGAACATCATGTGGATGGGAGAGTGATCCGAGTCAAACAGGCACATGTATTGCCGCAGCCACTTGGCGCACTTACTTATCATGCAAAGTCAGAAGCAAAGAAAATGAACTGCGGGATTATGGAGGCGCTTGGGAACCGAGCGAGAGTTACTGTTGATCCAGGTTATGGAACAACCGACTTCTTGACTTCTACGGGGCTTACAATCGACGAAGAACGTACAAAGGCATTCGAACTAGGTCAGGGGAAAATTCTCAGAAGCCTGAGCACCTACCTGTCAGAAATTTTGGGTACGTCCATCGGCACCGAATTGGTAGACAAAGCATTCAACACGAAAAAGCTCGAAATATTTGCTGAAGCGTATGACTTCCCTGTCGCTGATGGTGTCTTTGACTGCTTGCCGCTGATTGACAGTTTGTGCAATGAAGCAGTCGATTTGCTTACTAACATGCTTGGTGAAGCATCAGACATACAAGAGTTTATTGTGTCTGGTGGTCCAGCTCCAGATTTCGCGAGAGCGCTAGAACGTGCATTTCCGAGACATACTGTGAAGTTAGTCGAGAAACATGAAGTTGCTGTATGCCTTGGTTTTGCTGAGTTAGCTAGACAAATCGCGGGTGTTAATTCAAACAAGGTTGCGTAGCTTATGAGTAATAGTATCGATGTTAACCTGTCGACTTGGGTGGAAAGGGGAGCTATCGAGATCCCCGATAGTCCGAAGTTTAAGCGCATCATGTTGCGACGAATACTAAACAAAGGCGCAGTGATCAAGCGATTGCACGAGTCGAACTGGGAAAAGATATCATCACAAGTTGAGCTTACGATGCCGTTCAACGGGGAGAAGGTTAATGAGCGATTTAGAATATCTAAACGTGATTTCCCAGTTTTGTTAAGCGAATTGAATCATTCTGAAAACCGAAGTTGGTTACTCCCAATTCTTTTCCAATTGGGGCTGTTATATCACCAATCCGGTGAAGCAATTATTAATCGATTTTTGGGTAACGTGAACACCAACAACGAACACGGTACTTCCCTAAATTCTCCACAGATACCTGAAGCTAAATCACCACAGACAGACCCAGCAGATTTGGTATCTACGGAACTGGTTGATAACTTGACTTCAAGCGGATTAATCAGTTGATTTTTTGCATAGCACATTTGCGATAAGTCAAGACTTAATATTGAGAATGTGTATGTTTTTTTGTAATCATTGTTGTGATTTTATACATTTATGCAATAATCCAAGAGTTCACTAAAACAAATTGCGTATTATGGAATTCGTAGTTTCGTATAAATGAACACAACGTCAATACTGTAAACGCAACCTAACAACGCTCGTGGTGAGCTTAGTAAGGTGTTTGAAAGGTCAATGTTGGGATCGCTCAAACTGCGTAAAAAGCATGGAAGATTTACTTATGAAACGTCTAGGCCACATGGCAGCCGTGCGTGCAATTTCCGCTCGCATATTGTCAGCTGCACACCAATCTGTTTTAACTAACAGAGAATGCTCCGCTCAAATTAACTTTCTGACTAACATCGACGTAGATCGATTTATAAGTATCGAGCCCGATACTCTAGAGAAGTTTGCAGAGACGCAGCATCATATCTTTACCCTTGCCCCATTACGTTCTGGCTGCACCAAACAAACAGGTTTATCGGTTCTCAATACCGCAATTGAAACAGGCCAGTTTGAAAATTATCGGACACGATTGAACGCTTATCTCAATGTCACTTCTGAATCTACACCTTCTACCGATGAGATGAGTTTTCAGTGCCAATCACTAATTCTCGCAATGCACAACCTCGCTCAAACAGATCCGCATTCTGCGATGATTGAGCTAATGGCAACTCAACAAGAAATCACTAAGTTTGCTAGTTTTGAGTTGTTTCAAATTGTCAGGTTCACATCTGCCGGTATCAATCCTTTCGTATTTCACGAAGGTACTGAAGCTGAGATGTTGAATGCCTTAGAGACTCATGAATTTCAAAGTCACAATGTCGGCGTAGAACGCATTCGTATGCGTACCTTGACCGATATGATCTAAATTCAGTCTGTTCACAATTTGAAAGGATAGTCATATGTCCGAGATACAATTATCCACAGCGTCTCAAATGGCGCTGAAATTGGAGACGCGAGCACTCGATCTTGTACGCTTTGGTGCAAACGCAGCCACAATTAAAGACCTTTTAGGTTCAGTGCCTAAGTCTGCTCAACATGAGCTTGGCCGAATGCAGACAGACTTTAAAAAATCAAGAATGGGTAAAGATGCGAGCTTTCTTCATCAAGTACCGGAAGCGTTTCCCATCTCGAATAAGCTTTGGGCTTATTATTCAATCCTCTCCAATGACCCTTCAGTGAAATTGCCGCTTCAAGACAATATCGACAAGATGCTTGATGCTTATGCAAGAGTATTTGATGAATCGAGTGAAGACATACGTGCTTACGTGAATTTCAATAGATTTGTTCAACTCCTTCATCGTATCGGTGACGGTACGATCCACATTTTCAAATGTGAGTGTGGGACAAAATATATTGGCCACACTGAAAGACCTGGTACTGGTTGTGCTCACTGTCGTGCAGAAAGAGCGAGAAATCGTCGTAAAGCCAAAGCCGCTGAGGTATAGATTATGAAATCGAACTATCTAGGCTTATCGATGATATGCGCCCTTGCATTTGCAGCTACCGCGACGGCAGATGCAAATTTCGTCAATGATAAAAGTGCCGCTCAAGGTTGGCACTTTTATGGGGAGCCTGAACCAGAGGAACCCAAAAAGCCCGAGCTTCCACCAATCCCTATAGCCCCTCCAAGTGCAGCAAAATCTGGTCCTGAACCTATGTCGACGAAATGGATACGAGCGCACTTTATGGAGTTTGTTGGTGAAGCAATTAATGACCCTAGTCCGGAGAACATCCAACGAGCCCGATACATGCAACGTGTGATTATGGACAAGGCGACTGCGTTTAGGGAAGCGTGGATGCAAGATGTCATCAACAACCCTCTTCTTGATGAAACACAAGCAAGGCCAACATCGAGTTTTGCTCTTAATGCTAAGAATGAAGCTAAGAATCGTGCAGAACAGGAAGTGGTTCAAGAAGTAGCAAAACAAGCAGGGTTATGGTTCTTTTTTGAGAGCACTTGTGATTACTGTAAACGCCAAGCACCCATTGTCCAACGCCTCATGAGCAAATATGGCTTTAATGTAAATGCGATCAGCATCGATTTAGCGCCAATGGAAAATGGTATGTTTCCTGAGTATCAACCGGATACCAAGCAGAAGTATAAAGAGCTAGGCGTTCAAAGAGTGCCTGCTTTGTTTTTAGTTGGTAATTCCGGTGAGTTTGTAGCGCCCATTTCACAAGGTATTGTGACTGAAAGTGAAATCGTAAGATTGGTTCTTATTCAGGCAAAGACGGCCAATGTGATTTCAGAAGAACAATTTAACGACGCGTCAGCAGTTGAGTCACTACAGCAAATTACACGATTTGAAGATATTGATGAAGAAAGAGCCTTAACAGACGCAAACTATCTAGTTGAAATCTTAGAATCGAACCTCAAAGCACAGCAAGGTTATTAGCTTTATCACGGTGAATTGGAGCCTGTTCATTAGTTAATGAGCAGGCTTTTTTATATCAGTTGCACGTTAATTACCGAAAAAAGGCTCCTTATTTGAATTTTTTGCACTGGCGTTAAGTAACACTAATCCTAGTTCTCTATCAGGATATGGTCATGAAGCTTATACCAGTGGTTCTACTGACATTCAGTACATTAGTGATGGCCAACGAGTCACAAAAGCCCGTGATTACGTCATCAGACACTACCAACCCGCAACAATCGACGACTCGACAAATAGTAGAAATGCCCGATTACGAGCGGCTATTTGGCGCTATTGCGTCGAATAAAGGCGACATCAACGCGTTGAAAGTCAGCCTACTAAATTTCTATTCAAGCTTGCTCCCAGTTTTGCGTTATGAAGCGCTCGTTCTAGAGGTGCCTGAAGCTTTGACCGCTTATAGCTCTGCAGAGTCAGCAAGCTACGAACTCGCCAAGCTTCACCTTATTGACCCTGAAACTCTAGAACCAAGTGAATATCAGTTTTATGAGCGAGTGGTGGTTGAAGACAGCTACGAAATTGCGAAGGAGTTGGTACTCAATGTGTTGCCGTTTATCCCTTCCTCTGAATCAGCTCAACAGAAAAGTTTGACAAAGAATGTCAATGCACAAGCGCAGGAGGCAATCAATTATGAAACGTATTAGGTCTTTTATCGTTGCCGCCTCGCTGACGTGCTCTATCAATGTGTTGGCCAACCCAATGCAAGACGTCTTCAATGGGTACTCGACAGGTCATGGCATTGTCGACTACGAAACCAGTAACAAAAACGCCATCGCGCTCGGTTCATTTTCATACCGTGTTAAGAGTCATGATCCAAATATCGTGAACTTTCAAGGTCCTTCGATGAAAGCCGGATGTAACGGGATTGACCTTAATCTCGGTTCATTTTCAATGATCAAAGATTTAACTGGGATGCTTCAAAACTCAATGAGACAAATTGCAGCGGGTAGTGCGTCGTATGCCTTCAACCTAGCTTTAGATGCTCTGTGTCCGACGTGTGCTGCAAACATCAAAGCCTTGAAAAAAGCGATGGATGAATGGAACCAATTTTTCAAGAACTCATGTGAAGCGGGTCAGGCATTAATGGCCAACGCGGTCGGCCCATATGAACAATCAATCCGAGATACTTTGGCAATCAGTCAAGTCGCAAACTCAACGGGCGTTGCGACAGATTCAGCTGATTGGTTTCAAAATATGGTCCCAGGCACTTCATTACTTGAGCTCTCCCAAAAAGTTCAGAATGGTGAGGAATTACTGACAGGTAACCTGCTAATTAACGGCATGAGAACATCAAAAATGAATGTTGGTGCCGCTGACTTCTTCCCTAGATTTTCGGAAACCGTCATGTCACTAGTTGGGACAGAAATCCGTGATGTTGCTGATAACACTAACCCTGACCGCCAAGGTGTCGAAACTTCTTCAATTGCGACAACTCCCGTACCAGCGACATTGACTCTGCTAGATATCGCTTTTGGTGGCTTTGATACTCAAGATCAAGTGATAAGGCTCAAGTGTAATGACGGTAACCCAGATACGGTGGCCAGCTCTAAATGTCTCGATATCACTCAAGAAACGATTGATTGGAGGCCGTTGAACAAACAGTTCTTAGAAGCGTTGGATGGAACGACAGACGGGACCGCAGGCGTATTAGAGGTCTATCGAACAGGTGCTCGCGGTGCGAATGATTTTGGTCCTACTCAAAAAGCTGTGATTCAGGGTGGCGGTATGGATGTATATGGCTACATAGCTTTACTCGCGACCAAATACAGAAAAAGTTCAGAGGTCCAAGGTTACTACGAAGCAATTGCTAATGAATACGCGTACAACTTTGCGATGCAATTTTTCGCGTCTGCTCGTGCGTATTTGGATGCGGTCGCAATCGCGGCTAAAGCCGACAGCGATGCTAATGCCCAAGCCTACATCAAAGAAGCAAGAGAAATGTTGAACATACAGATGGACATTGTGGACCGCCACTATGAACAACAAGACTCTAAGAACCGTTTGCATATGTTAGTCGAGAAGAGTATGGAGAACTAAGTCATGGAATTTCTGATATATACCATTGGTAATTTTGATTGGGCTAGACAAGTTTTCCTTGGCTTGTCGATGGCGTTCGATCCATCAACAGGTGATTTTGGACAGCCTAACTACTTGTTCGGTCTTGGATTAGTTCTTTCCTTCTTCGTTGCAGCCTTCAAACAATTCTTTGAAAAGGGTCAGATTGGTGGTGAATTCTTAGGAACAGTGTGCAAGGGCTATCTTATCTGGATGCTGTGTTTCTACCCGAGGGTCGATATCGTTGTCGAACATGCTGGTACGGGTGATTCAGCGTATTTCACTGACATTCCTGTTGGTTTAGCGATAGGTGGGGCTGTAACGACTCAAGTACCTATCGCTTTTATCGATATTTTGAGTGACATCTTTGTGATGCCTCAGAACTCAGGCACACACTTAGACGCACTTAGAACGCTGGTGGCTATTGAAGGGTCTGTAAATAGTCCGAATATTCGTACTATTGGACATGCAGATAGTGATTTCATACGCAGCATAGACAGTTACATGAATGGCTGTTTGTTCAAAGACATGGAAGTTGGTGGAGCCTATCAAGAGGCGAAGGTTGGCAATGTATTGACGAATGTCGATGCTTGGGCCGCGATGGAGGTGAGCTCAACGATTTGGTACATCGACATGTACCTTGAAGGTCAACCGTCGTTCATGTCGTGTAAAGACGCTTACACTGCACTGAGCGCGTACATTGATAATGACCAATCGAAATTAGCAGACGGACTCGATGAGTTAAATGAAGCGAAAGGCATTTCAGCGACACAAGTAAGCTCTGCACTTCAGCAGTTGGGCTCTGCATCAATGGACAGCTACACATTTCAGATGAATAACTTCCTTGATTATCACGTCAAAAAGAATGCTATGGGGTTAGATGCTAGTCATTCTGCACGAGGCCAACTTGTTGACGCTATGGAATATCAAGCGAAACAACAGCGTCTTTTCACTATGGCTGGTGACAGAAACTTGTGGCTTGAAATGGCCCCTGCCACCATCTCATTTTTTGAAGCATTCGTGTGGTTTGCAGCACCACTTATGTCCTTCTTTATCATCTTTGGTGAAGGGGGCTTTAAGATCGCCGCGTCATACATGAGATTCTTAGTTTTGGTTGGATTGTATCCATTCGTGATGATTCTGATTAACTTCTATCTCGATTGGTCTATTCAAAATGCGTTGGAAACGTCGATCACCGAGCAAACAGCATACACCATTGGGGGATTGTCCAACTTCTATTCCGAAGCGCGAAGTTATATCGCGACCGCTTCTTACATGACGACAATGGTTCCTATGTTGGCTTATATGCTTTTGAAAGGTGGCGAGTACGCAACCGTGAGTATGGCTGGCAAGATCGGGGGAACCGCACATGTTAATCCTAGTGCTGTCGCACCAGATATTGCAGTTGGTGCCAAAAATGGTTCACTCAGAATGGGTAATCACAGTTGGACTATGGGTGATAACGGTGTGGTTCATTCAACAAATCAAATTCAAGATCAAAACATGCCAACACTCGGTGGTATGTCGAATATGACCAGTAACTTGTCCCTTACATCAAGTATGGCAGAGTCGCGAGTTCAATCATCCCAAGCTTCACATCAACAGTCATGGGGCAAGCTTTCTCAACTTATGACGCAGATTCAAAAAGGAAAAAGTGCGAACGGTAGTGATAGTCATCAATATTCTGAAAATGCTCAATTTGCATCGCAGGTGCGTGAAGGCTTACAGAAAA
This sequence comes from Vibrio sp. 10N.261.52.A1, assembly GCF_002876325.1. Classification (NCBI taxonomy): domain Bacteria; kingdom Pseudomonadati; phylum Pseudomonadota; class Gammaproteobacteria; order Vibrionales; family Vibrionaceae; genus Vibrio; species Vibrio sp. 10N.261.52.A1. The sequence continues at coordinate 34,439 of NZ_MCYD01000499.1, read as the reverse complement.
ACACCAATCTAGATACACAAGAAATTACTCAATTGATGGGTAAGTTAGTCATGGGTGGTGGTGGCTCGGGTAGCGGAAATTTCGGTTGGGGAAGTGGAGAGGATTCAACACAGCAAACCTCTGAGAGTGCAAAGACGTCGACTCAAGCTTCTGACTCTACCCAATACAGTAATGGACAAAGTAATAAAACAATGTCGAATACGCAGGGGGGCTCTCAGGCTGCAGGACGACACGGACGTGGCCCCGTGACTAGAACCAGCCACATAGAAGATAAGGGCAATTCAAAAGCAGAAAGAGTCCAAGTTACTGACACTAAGAGTAATGACAAGAGTTCCGGAAAAACAGACCGAGTGGGTTCAAGAAGCAAAAGTGACTTCGCGGTTGGTCTTGATGGCCGAGTTCAGGTTAACGCAGAAGGCGGATTTAACCTTACGGAACGTGAGGCAGAGGCATTGCAGGCAAGCTTAGGTTACGTGACCAGTGAACAAGGCGGCACCGGTGCTCAATATACCAGTCAAGAAGCGATTCAAAAGGTTCATGGTCTTTCAAGAACGACAGGTTGGGGCGAAACGGGACAAAATGCTATTCAAGACCTGAAAAGTTATACAGCTGCGAAACAATTCCAAGAAACGACGAGTCACGCATTGGGTGTTGCAAAAGGTTTGAATCAAAACTATTCAACCAATTTTACAAATGCGGCAAACAATAAGGAATTTAAAGAGTGGGTGGCTAATGGTTATAACACCGAAAGTGAGATGGCCAACATGAACCCAGAGGAGCGTAGAGTCGTTGAGGCCAATGCTCAAGCCCGAAACCTCCAAATACAACGTGATGCATCTAAATACTATCACGGAGATGTGGGTCGTGCTGCAGCAGTACTTTTCTCAAGTGAAATGGTTAATCAATATCAAGAAGTGGCGAACGCTAAAGACATGAATTCAATGAAATCGGGCTTGATGGATATCTCGCAGAAATTCAATGAAGCCGACTTCTTGATTGGTGACAAAGCCCTTAATGATATGTCGAAAAACTTTGCCACGATGAGTAACAACTTAGGGTCTGTGAAAGATACCACCAGCAACTCAGCTGTAGCAGGCATTCCGGAAGAAATTCAAAGACACCAGCAAGGCTTTGAGAAAACGCGAGATGAACGACTGGGTGAGGTTGGTAGATTATTGACCACCAAAAATATCAAAGATGAGCACGAGGAAAATGTTGTTAAGGCTCGCGCCAATGCATCAAAAGTTGCGCCTGAGAAAACAGATGAAATTAAGGCCATTGAAACTGCCACTGATACAGTTAATCCAACTCCAATTTCTCAAGAAGTTAAGAGTGCTGCGAAAGATGCTGGTGGATTAGTAAACGACGTTGCAGCGGGGCTAGTTTCTCAGTTTCACTCTGCGACAGCTCAACAGCTATCAGAGCCAGCCGCAGAAAATATGAAGCACTTAGAATCTCCATTGAATAAAGGTGCTGATTTATTAACAAGACCACAAATTGCGACTAACCCAAGTGCTCGTGATTTTGGACTCACCACTAATTCCGAAGGTGTGTATGGTGCCGCTGTGATCGCGTTAACCAGTGATGAGAACACGCTCAATAAAGATGGGCTACTCAGTGACACGGAAATCAAGCATCACAATAATGCGGTTGGGAATATAGAAAAACTAAGAACGGAAATGTCTGAGGATGAGTCATTTGCAAAAGAAGTAGGTGGACTAGCATCGGGCAAATACACCATGGAAGCGTTAGAGGACTATAAACTGTTTATGGGTGGCTCTGAGGACGGATTCAGAGACATTGATTACAACAACGTTGCTCATGTTGCTTCAACACTTGGTACATCCCTTACTGATGAGCAAGTTTCGAATCTATCAAATCAATCTGAGGTTAATAAGAATTACGATGTCGTAAATGGCAAATTGTTATCTAAACATTATCTGCAGATTGGAACAGAGGATGGGGCTGAACACCAGAAAGCTTACCACGCAGCTAAAGATACACCGAATGAAGTGAAGTTGTCACAACTTGAAACGACAGGTAAAGAGCAAAACGAAGCTGCAATTAAAGAGGGCCAATCTAACGGAACAACGCCATTAACGGGTGTTAATGACACCGTAGCGAACACAGCAGTGCCGGGATCTGTACCGTCAAATGAGCCATCACCAGTACCAAGTTCAATGACAAAGTTCGCTGAAACTGCAGCGCAAAGCTTGGCACTTATGGAGGCATCAGAGAACAGTGGTATGAGTGACGAACAGAAATCACAAATCTTTGACTCCATTGACAGTAATACGATCTCTGTAAAAGAAGGAGCTCAACTGTTCAATGCTGTTAGTTCAGGTGAAATGACGGCTAATCAGGCAATTACGTCGTTGCAAGAGAAAGAGGAGATGCTTGCTTCAACAGAAAATACACAACCTGATGCTCAACCAACAGAGGCAAATAATTCAAAGGAAACAACGACACAACCAACCCAAGGCAATGATCAAACAGGTTTCTCCAAACTAGCTTCAATGGTTGTTAGCGCATTACCAAGTAACCCATTGCCGCAAGAGGACAGTAATAATCAGCCTACCCAAGTTCAAAGTAATCAAGAGGTAGCTCCTGATAATAAGTCAGCCGAAACGGTAGATACGTCGAAGACCTCTGACACTGTAGCTACGAACTCACGCCCTGAAAGTTCAGCACCACAGTCGGTGGCTCAAACGGGTACAGTAGCGCCAGCAACGCAAGTGGCAAGCGCATCACCGCAGAAAGTGGATGAGACAGTAGCTACGAACTCACGCCCTGAAAGTGCAACACCACAATCCGACTCACAAGCGGCAAATGTAGCGCCAGCGACACAAGTGGCAAGTGCATCACCGCAGAAAGTGGATGAGACAGTACCTACGAACTCACGCTCTGAAAGTTCAGCACCAC
>NZ_MCYD01000499.1:0-30724 GCF_002876325.1 Vibrio sp. 10N.261.52.A1 | reverse complement strand
GTAGCTACGAACTCACGTACTGAAAGTTCAGTAGCACAGTCGGGCAATGTAGAGTTAGGAACACAACTGGCGAGTGCTCCTACTCAAAAGGCAACTGATGCTGTTGCAAATACACAACGCCCTAATACTTCAGAGAAGGAGACAGGAACAAATCAGACCCAATTGGCGAATGCACCCACTGACTCCAATAACGGCAATCAAGGCGCGGGAACTATTGAGGACTCTCAAAATGATTACAAAATGGGGAATCAAACCAAACTAGCATCACTCAACGACAGTGATCCAAGTTCGCCTTCTGTTACCGGAAGCGGTTCAATGGACCTAGCATTATTGGAGTCTTCACAGTTCAGTGGTATGGCTGATGGAGATAAAGATATTGTGATGGAAGCTATTGCTAGTGGCCAACTTACTGCTGATGAAGGCATTGAAGTGTTCAATGCAGTTCAAAGTGGAGAGATTAACTCTGATGAAGCTATTCAGATAGCTAACGGGACAAAGGAATTGCCGAGCGCTCGTAATGAAATGTTGGCTTCTACTGGTTCTAGTCAATCTAATAGTGACCTTACTGCGAGCTCAGATAGTGACATGGAATCGGCGCGTACAGGTGCAGACAATGAGTTCATAGCTAAAGAAAGCGACGCACAATTAGCGTCAACGAACATTGAGGCGCCAGTATCAGGAGCGGTCGAGCAGCCAAGCGCTGAACAGTTTGAAGCGCAAGTGGCGATGGATACTCCTAACCAGTTTGATACATCGGTAGCACCGAATGATGGTGGAGATATCAACTCAACCATGCGCGAGGGTGAACAACACTTAGCGTCAACGAACTTTGAGGAGCCAGTATCAGGACTGGTCGAGCAGCCAAGCGCTGAACAGTTTGAAGCGCAAGTGGCGATGGATACTCCTAACCAGTTTGATACATCGGTAGCACCAACTGATGGCGGAGAAATGAACTCTACCATGCGTGAGGGTGAACAACACTTAGCGTCAACGAGCTTTGAAGCGCCAGTATCCGGAGCCGAAGAGCAGCAAAGCACTGAGCTATCGGGTACGCAAGTAGCGATGGATACTCCTAACCAGTTTGACACATCGGTAGCACCGAACGATGGTGCAGAGCATGACTCTATGATGCGAGAAAGTGGTACTCAACTAGCATCAACAGGATTTGACGCTCAAAGCGATGGACATATGGACCCAAGTACGTCTGACGCAAACTTAGGAGACAATTCTAATAAGTTGGATATTGCGACAGCTTTAACTACTGGCGACAAGACAAATCTTGAAATGGATGCCGATGAAATTATCAATGGCGACAAGCTTGATACTGTAGTTGGCTTGGGAGGTTCAGTAGGAGAAATCGATGGTGACGTGAATTATGACCAAGAAACAAAATACACATAATGCCGATATTGATGACGTTTAATCGATATTTCTAATAACTAAACCCTATTGGTGTATACAAACTCCAATAGGGTTTTTTTTAGGTTTCCGAATGAAGATATATTCCACAATCGCATTGATGATCATGTCGTTCGTTTCTGAAGCATATGAGGTTTCAGGGAGAAGTTTATTAATCATGGATGCGCAAACTACGGTTGGCTTAGAAGCTTTAGGTGTGGAAGCCGCTAAAGTTGATGCGTTGGAACGAGTTGAGCAAACCATTTCCAAGGGAGACAAATATGGACTTGTGTATTCTTACCAGCCATCCATTCAGAAACTTATTGTCTTAGCTCAGGATAAAGTTGAATGCGATGTTGGCATTTGCTTAGAAACAACCATTAAATTGATAGTCGATAAACAAATTGCTAAGGCTATCAGTCAAAGCCTTCATAACAGTGCTAGTGGCATGTCGCAACTTGAGTCAAAGCCCAAAGATGTACTCAGTGCGCAGCTAAACCAATTTACATTGATAGAGTCACGCCACTCTCGGTTACCAATTGAGTTCCGCGCAGAAGACGGAATCTATTCTCAGTGGTTAAGGCTAAGAGCAAAGGAGCAAAAGGAGCTTGTTAAACGTATCAAGGTATCTACGATATTTAAGGATACGGAGTTCGTTCCACAAAAAGTTAAGCTGAATAAGGTGCCTGTGTTTGATTCCATAGGTGAGCCATCAACGTCTCAGTACATTGCCTATTCGTTTGCCCTACCTGGTTCCGAGCAGATGAATGATTTGGTAAAAGCCATTCCATCTTTAATCTCTGATACTCGGTATGTGACTATGAAGATGAGTGCCCCAGAGCTGTCCATAGAGCAGGTCGAATTTAGGGCTAAGTATCATTGTATGTTATTCGCATCGGCAGATGATTACTTATCACATCAATCGCTGACAACAGCTCAATTGTTTCACCGAGAGCCAGAAGTAGCAATCAACGTGTCAGGAAAGATAGTCCATATAGGTCGTGGGTACTATTACGAAAAAGGTTCCGAATCTGATTCAGTATTCAAGCGTTCAGGGATACCAACCTATTGTGAATTGCTTAATGGAGAATTGGTGTTTCCGAAAGATACAAAGCAGGCAGCATTTTTGGGGTCCCATGTGACGGTGTTTAGTACTGTTCGTATCCGGGAGGTAGCCACGGATTTCCATGCGGATGAAACGAATATTGATGATTGGCTTCTCGTTGATTCCAACTTTGATAAAGCATGGATAGAGTCACGTTATACAGATGAGATTAATACGATCCGACAAGGATGCATTGATGCGGTGTGTTCTTCACAGGTTATAACCCCTAAACAATTCATGTTGATGCTTAATGGCGAACCCCATGTTGCCTTCTCTAAAGTCGCAGCCGGAATGAGATACCCATTTAGAATTGAGCGCTATCAACCAACGTATCCTCTTGTTGTTCCATACGTGGGCTTACAGACCGCAGGGTATGGTACTGCTTTGAGTTCGTTAACAGTGGAGGAGTGATGTATGGGACGTCTGTTTATTTTCTTGTTTCTAATGTCTAGCCTAGTGACTGCAAAGCCATTCGACGCAACTGTAGAGCGCGTAGTTCCGAGCGAGCAAGTAACGCAGGCTCTCTTTCAGCAATTGAAAGATGAAGCCGCTTTTTTAGCTGTCTCTAAAGCGGATTTACGTGGTTATGTAAAGACGAGTGAAAGTTATAACGGCGCTTATCTAGAGACATTGAAGGTTCTACTACCTCTAGTAGCTGATGTGGATGTTGTTAGCCAATCAGTGAATAACTGCACTGGCGCTGATTTTAAATGTGTATCACTGACAGTCAATGTGGATATAGACAGAGGAGAGTTCCAGTCTCAGCTTGAAATGATAAAGAATGATGAAGTTTTAAGAAGAAGTCTGGAGCAATATCATAGGGAGACTGGTCATCCTCTTCGAAAGCGGATTACGATGTTGTCTTCTCAGATCGAGAGTTTGAGTAAACGCGGTGAACAGTCTGATTTGGTTAATTCGCTAAAGGTGCAGCTTCATGAGAGCCAGTTGGTGGAACGTGATATTAAGTCAATGCGTATTGTGACTGAAATTGCACGGCATTATTCGGATTTCATTATCTTTACTCAAGTTGAAGGTATCGAGCGCATTTCTAGTAACAGAGTGAAGGTTACATTACGTTCACGAGGTAGCTCATATGGCAATCATGACTTTGATTCTCGTTTAGCGGCAATTATAGATAGTAACGGTTATGCAATGGACATGTACCATCGAGTGGTGCATCAAGGAAATGTTTCTTCTCGCATCAGTCTAGGAAATCACTTTGATGATGGCCACCAGCTAAAAGTGCGACAGCTTTGTATTGAACCGAACTCCTTTGAATCTCATTCACCGGTTCTACAGGCTTTATATGAAAGTGACACGAAACTTACGCTTCCGCTTTATTCACAAAGTAGATTTGTACGAGTTGGTAGCTTCAAGGGTGAACCTGTACCAAAAGAAACAAAAGTGGATAGTTACTCTTACTGTATTTGGGATAAATTCGAATACCAATATTCAGTTGAATTGGCGGATAAAGAAATAGAACACTTTGCGATGTCGGGTAGTAGGTCGGCGGCCAGTCGTCTCACTATTGGCATAGAACCGGAACAATACGCTCAGATGTCGCCTAAGCAATGGCAAGCGTATATGGATAGCAAAGGCTTACTTGATGTTACCCACCAGAAAAAGCCTCGTAGGGTGTCACAGGGCGCAATGTTGCCAGCATTTGGCAACGATTCAACGCGATACCGTGAGAATGTGATCATTGGTTGTAATGCGGATACCGGCGTCTGTCCAGACCGAGCAATACAACACTTCTAAATACATTCCCCCCACTTTTGGTACGCAACATATTCATTCCTAGCTTTTTTGTTGTATAACTAAAATATGCAACAAAAGGAGATTACATTATGTCACGTAGAACTGAGCAACAAAGTCACGATGATTTTTGCAATAGAATGCAGAACAACCGACGCAAAAATTCTGGAGTAAGGAGACGTGGCGTATCTCATCGTCATTCATCCCCTGAAAGAGAAGAAGACAAACTGTTTGGAGGTCTTCCATATGTTCATTGGCTTTCAAATGAACTGGAGCGCGATAAAGCATTTGAAGGTGATGACTAATATCTTGCTGCATGTCCAGAACACGATCAGCCCAAAGGTATCGTTCACACCCATTTGACAAGTGGTGTTAGACCTGAACATGCAGAGACATTGAAATCGAATGTCAAAGTTAACTTTTGAAAGGTAAGGAATCGATTCTTTACCGTCCACTACGACATATCATCCCTTCTCTACAGCTATACTAATCTTACACACCTTCTAAACACTCAAATCTCTTTCATTAATTAACCAATTTAACGCGGTATTGCTCCATTCTTCCTTTATACCTTCGGTGTAAATGAATGAAACGGAGATGCGTATGGATTCCGATCTAGTCAATGGATATTTGAAAGAGCATCTATTTCCAAAGATGACCAAAGAAACAATCGATCAAGCGTTTGGTCACCTGGTCCCAAGATTAGGTGCTGGTGAAATGGTCGAGTTGTTATGCCCTTCCTGTGGAAACAAGGGGACCCACTTTTTAGGCACTGGTAGTTTCAACTGTGAGTCTTGTGGACCTACTTCGATTATCGACGCCTATTCAAACGACCACTCAGTAACACCACATCGCGCCATTATAGAATTATGTCGCCTAGCCGGTTTGAATATACCTGCTGACATTTACCGTGAACTCACACCTGAAGATATCAAATTCACGGATATCGTTATGGACATCGCGAGAATGAGAGTCTTGCCAAAAGAAGTGGAAGAGTGGGGGCTTTCAGTGGATGAACGCAATGTGCCTGACCATCTATCCTGTATTCCAGACGCTGAACAATTTATCGAATATGTGAACGCTGTTAACGGTTGGGTTCCCAATGCCGTTATTGATGCCATCACTGAGTTTCAAGGCGAACCCATCTTATTGTTCGTTAACAAAGGTCGCTTAGTGTTCATTAAACTCAATGGATACAGCTCCGCGAGATCACCATTCATCCGGTCTTACACAAAAGGCACTAACAAAACCAAGCGAGTGTTTGTCTCAGATGATCCACTGTTTATAGATATGTGTTGGTCTAAGGGCCTATCTGCATATTTTATCAATCCAAATTTTATGACCCCGAGAGCGATTGAATTTCTGAGTGATGAATTCAAATCGAAATCGGTGGTTGCCGTGTGGACCAAAACCAAATGCCAAGATTACGTATTTAGCCGAGATCAAAAAGTACATCGTTACGATTGGTTTAGTCGTAAGGTTCCAGGTTCTTATCAACGTATTGCGGAGTTAATTCAATGACTATTTTTAATGCAAAATATCAAGCGACGGTGCCTGTTTTAAATTTCGTAAGAGGCTGGGTCATTGTCCTTATTGGGTTTATGTTTTACACCTCACTGGTCAGCTCATCCCATAGTTACCACCCACCGGTGCAAGAAGTGATATTTCTTTGCCTACTTGCCGTCTGCCTGTCTTGGACTGAATTTGTAGAAATCAAAGAGGACACGGTTGAAACTTACTATCGCCATTCGCTACTCACCTTCATAAAAACACCAAGGTTCGTATATGAGATCCAAAGCGATTGGTCTTTAGAAGCTAGGCCCAGTTCATTTGGGTATACAATATGGACAGCCAAGAACGATAACGCTTTAATTCAGATATTTCATACTGGCCATGTGTCTAATTGCTATAGCAAGAACTAAACTGTTCGTAAATTGTTGTATATAGCAAGTATGTTTGACCATTAGAGATTAAATGTATGAATTCGAAATTTGCTTTTTTTTTGGTAGTCTCAATGTCTTTCACTGTCTCTGTGTCAGTTGTCGCGTCTGAATCAGTGCAAGAAGGCGAGGGCAGTTTGAACCAACAATCCCTGAGCCAATTGGTAGAACAGCACGGGGACAAGACTATCGGTGGTTATGAACGGATGAATGAAGATGGCAACATTGAACAGTCTATTTATTCGGTGTCTGTACTCTTGGTCGATGGGGCGGTGAAGGCTGATCTTCATGATAGTGAGCCGGTTAACTAAACGTTTGTAAAAGCACCCACCAGCTCGGTCATAGTTACTTTTTGCATTTCTTGCCTTAGTGGTGGGTTGCAGTTTAGTCAGTGTACCAAAGTCGTAGGCAAGTAAATCTACTGTCGCCAGTGTTAATTTTAGTCTCATAAATAGATTCAATATTGACAATTGAAACTGCGTGTTCAACTAACCAGTTATTTAATCGCTCATGTGCGACATCAATAAGAAGTTCGTTAGCTGTCGTTCTCGTGTTCATACCACATCCTAGAACATTAAATTCGATACGCTTTATCATCATTTTCCCTCTACGTTAGCTGTACCAAGACGCGTTGGTAATCAAGGTAGTCATTTGTTCTACTTCATTAGCGGATAGCGTTAATCTTGCGTCACCATAAGCCAATACAACACGACCACTGACATTGACCAATCCACCTTTGGAACTTCCATTAGGCATCGTGTGTCAATGGTTGAAATTAATATAATGTTGCTCGAAGTCATTGGAAGACAAGGGCTTTGAAAATAAAAAGCCCTGAAAACTCTCTATACCTGACGAGGAGTACAAGTGACGTGCTTCCTCCGTTTCTATCCCTTCTAGAGTGGTGTTCAACCCCAACTTTTTAGATAAGCCGACAAAACTTTCCAACACTTTGATGCTTACTTCTTGTGAACGGACATCATGGGACTTAAAGGTGATGAGGCTTCTATCGAATTTGATGGTGTCAAATTTTATGGTCGTCAACATAGTCATGCTATTGTGACCTGCTGTGAAATCGTCAAGCGCCAAAGCTGCTCCTGATTGTTTCAGAATCTCAATGTGTCTGAGCATCAATTGGTTAGTGTCTACCTTGCTTTGTTCAGTAATCTCTATTTCAACCGCAACTTTATGACTCACTACACTGTTTAAAGCATTTGCTATCTTCTCTATTGAATCTGGACACTGTAGGGTGTCGGCGGCAACATTAAACGAAAGCGTAAAGTTGTCTTCAATAGTATGCTCCTGCACCCACACTTCCAATTGGTGTATGGCTTGGACTGCAATTTCGGTGTCTATGCTTGAAATTAAACCCTCTTCTATCGAGAAAGGGATGAACTCTGCAGGTGGTATCACGCCATGTTGAGATTCCCACCTGGCCAAAGCTTCACAGCCAATAATTTTACTGCTTTTTTCAGATACCCTACTTTGGAAATAGGGTTTGATCTCGCCGTTTAACAGTGCTTCTCGTATCCTAACGGCACGTTGACTGCGTTCTCGGATCGCGATGACTTTTTCCATTTGTGTCAACACAAGTCGATTGCCAAAAATGATACCAATGATAAATCCGCTGCACGCCAAAATCACACTGACTTCGTAAAAGATTGATAGCTCAACTTTACCCTTACCAATCAATATTCCTGCAAGGCAAGCTGCGGCCACTAATGGTACACACAGAGATATCGCGAGCACGTTTCTCTCTTTCTGATATTCATTTTGTATCGCGTCCGTCATAGTCACATCTCTTTTCTAAATCCATTACAGTCCGTTCAATTGAACAGTAATTTTAATGACAAGTGTGCAAATAGAGGGCTCAATTTCATGCATTGATTGAGTGTGTTATACGTGATTGACTAATCCACCTTTGGAACTTCCATTAGGCATCGTGTGTCAATGTTATAAGGATATCTTGCCGATGACGGAAAAAACTAAAGTGTCACTTTAATTGTTATCAACGAATGCTGCGAAAGGGAATCTGAGTACGATACGTCGCATAGGCTGTTGCTAGTAAAATTGGGAGCCCACCTATCACCACAAAAGATAGATTCTTAGTAAGTTCGTAAGTTAGGTATAGAAGTGCTAGTGCTAATGCAAGTCCTGTCAGTACATTAATAATGTTTTTTATCATTCCAATTTCCCTCTTAAATTTGTTTTGTTGATAATTTGCAAAAACATCGGGGCAATTGGATTACTTACTTTATCCACGAAGGTGAATAATATTGTAAGCATAGCTAACCCCTCAATTACCCTTGTCGGGTATTAATCAATTAATACTCTGATGTGAATGAGAAGTGTGTAAATAAGGCGCTTAAATTCATACATAGATTGTACAAATATCGGTTTTAAGCCTCTGAGCTCAATAGGGTAGTGAGATATCCACAAAATTTGTTAGTGGCTGGTGGATAAATACACAAAGTTGATTTGAGTGAATGGTTTAAAGTCTGCAGGGTTCAAGCATCGGATGTATAGAGTCTTATGAACGACTTAATAGAGTAGAGCAACTTACTGTAGAAATGAAAAAGTCGCTGTTAAGCGACTTTCACTCTGCCATATTTTCATATGGATTCGTCAATACGTTGTCATGGCGCATTATATTGCCACAAACCCATCTTAGGTTGGGCGAGCTATTGTGTTGTCAATTAAACAGACTATTTTCGATGCTTAGGCGATCCTTGACCATAAACATCTGATCCTAACTGCTTATACAAAGCCGGATTGACGGTTAGTTTCAGATCATTGGCAGATAAATCAACGGACTCAGCCCATTTTAGAATTTGTATTCTGTCAAATTTCAATCTCGTGAGTAGCATGCTATTTGGCGTCTCAATGGCAATGCAACCTCCACTGATGTTCGCCACACGCAGCTGATTGCCGTAGTGTGGAAACTCTTCATGAAACAGTTTATTGATTTCCGCAAGATCCTTGAGTTTATCTTTGACCGCAGAAAATTTCGTGTCCTGGAACACATCACACAAGCTTGTTGTCGCTCTCATAATTATCTCCAGTTAGATGAGTACACATAAGGTTGTACACCATTTAATGGAAAACTGAGTGTGTAATAACTTGGGCTTACTTATTGTCTAACTCAGTGTTTTTGGCCTCAAGTTCTTTGATGATCGCCTGTTTAGTCGATAGTTCCTTTTCCTGTGTTTCGTTTTGCTCAGTAAGACGCTTAATATCTTGTTCTAGGCGAGTGTTGAAGGCACCTTGTCTTTCAATGGTGCTTAGGTTCTGACTGTTAGACATTCGTAGCTCAGTCAACTGGTCTGAGAGTGAGGTAAGTCGTTCGGATGCATTACCAAACCTAATCATGGCTTGTTCCAACTCACTGCTTAGGCGAGCATTCTCAGATTTCGATGTGATATATTCGGTTTCAAGTTCCGATAGGTCGGTACTGAATTTGTTTCGACTCTCGCGTAATTCCTGAAGGAGTTGAGCGTCACCTTGAGCCTGTGTTTCAAATCTGATGATCTCACCCGACTTTTGCGTCACAGTGTCACTTAGTTCGGAAATTTGCTTGCGGCAATCTGTAAGCTGATTTTCTAGCTTCTCAATCACAGTGACTTGGTTTTCTAGCTTCACCTCGGCTTTGGCTAGTAAACTTTGATGCTTGTCCAATTCGACCTTTAGATTATTCGCATTGTCCTGTAACACACTAATCTCATCACTTAGGCGCGTTTCAATACCTTCACAGTTCTTCTGGCTTTGCTCAAGCTCGGTTTTTAGTTTAGTTATTTCTTTGTCTTTCAATGAAATGGTAGTGTTCGCTTCTTGCAACTGAACACCAGCCAACTCAAGGTCACCCTCAGTTTTCAAAAGGAGTTCGTTGGCCAGATCTGCTTCATCTTTATACATGAGTACTTCGGCATTGTGCTCTGCGTCTTTGGCCGCACTTAACCGAGTAATTTCAGTAGAGAACAATTCAACGAACTCATCACTAAAACCACGCTCGCGGAATAAGTCCATTCGTTTGTTCTTAGCTTGAGTATTCCATTCACGGACATCCACATTGATTGTGCTGGTAGATTTTACATCTGGCATCATCGATAGCACATTTCGCACACTGGTTTTTTCGCCTTTAACGAAGAGCGAATCACAAATTTCGAAAACACGTTGGCGTCGTTGTAACTGTTCTGCGGTAAGGTCTTTCTGTGTGCTGATGTCGCTCATTGGATGGTACTCAAGTTCAGATTTGGATTTCATACATTTTAATCGAACATACACCGAACGTCCACAACGAACGAACACCTGTTCGATGTTCGATTATGCTATGTGAGACATCGCACCTGATAGGAATCTTATTTTATCTGGTTGCGCACCAACTATGACATTACAACTGCCCTACTCTATCTAATTAAGTGACACTGTAATGCTTTTAACTAATAACTATGCAGCGGTGATTGTTCATGAGATTGAAAGCTCAAATATCTCAATTTTCTAGATCTCAGATAATTACAATTATATGTGATCTAGAAAAAATACAGAGAATTGGTTAGACTGTATTGAACTACTAAAGCATAAGTTGGAAATGATATGGTTGGCACTGAAATCTCACTTCATACGGACTTTTCCCGCTTAAGGCCAGAACATGTTCACCAAGCGATCATGCTTGCACAAAAGCACGGTACATCGAGCGAACAGTACCAAAAAATTCAAGATGCTATTAACCACCTTTTGAGAGAGTTCAATAAACGTGAAGAGCGTTATGCTAAGAACTCACTTTCTCAGCTCTACAGCAACTGGTCACGCTTTGAGAAATGGTGTCACGAGCATGAACATCACCCATTGCCTGCAGCCGCAGAAACAATCGAATTATTCTTTGAAGATAAGGTCGACGACTTACACCGTAACTCTAACCGATCTTATGCGTGGGCCATTTCAAAGATTCATCGCATCTCGGGTTGTCCGGATCCCTTTCTTGATGAAATCGTGCGTGACAAGATGGCCGGTATCTTTCGCAGAAAAGTGGAGGCGGGTGAACGAATTGTACAGGCTTCAGCATTTCGAGAGAAACACTTAGATAGAATAACCGAATTGTGGCGTCATTCCCCTAGCCTACGGTATCGTCGTGATTTGGCTTTGCTGACAGTTGCTTATGAAACCCTACTTCGGGCATCTGAAATCGCAAATATCCGTTTTGGCCACTTAGAGTACCCAGGTGACGGAACGGCATTGCTGACTATCCCTATCACTAAATCTAATCATAGTGGCGAACCAGATACAGTGGTGTTTAGTCCGGAAGCTGTTGATATTATTCATGAATATGTAGAATTGGCAGGGCTTGATGACACTGATGAACAAGCCTTCTTGTTCGTCGGTGTGAGCCGACACAACACGCCATATAGACCAAAGCTAATCGACCCAGATCACCCTGAAAGCGGCAAAAAACATAAAAAAATGACGTCATGGACTATCGAGCAGATTTTCAATAAAGCATGGGAAGCCCTAAATTTGGGTAAGGTTGGTATCGCCACTTTTACAGGCCACAGTGCAAGAGTTGGCGCGTGTCAGGATTTATTGACCGATGGATACACCATCTTGCAAGTGCAGCAAGCTGGACGTTGGTCAACACCGGCTATGGTGATGAGATACGGTCGTGGAATATTGGCAAAAGATGGTGCAATGGCACAGAAACGGGCGTCTAGAGGACGAAAATAATCAGTCTGTTGAAACCCCGGTGCTGACAGCTGCGGGGTTTCATTCCCAGCCAAGTGATGCTGGATTTCTCCTTCTTGATTTTAGCTTTGGGTATTTGAAACTAGTCAAAAGGCTCCCCACATCAATTTAGTTATCGTTCGGGTATTCCTTAACAGAAATTGGCTCACACTCATTCCATACTGCTTGGTCAGGTTTTGTATAGATTTCCGTGGTTTTTGAATTGCTATGGGCCATCCTCTTCGTAGCACTTAAGCCTTTTTCTTCAATCATTCGCGCCGCTAAGGAGCGAATTTCATGGTACGTCGGTCTTTGGTTACTTGGTAAGTGCGATTTCACTCCAACTTTGTCACGTACCCTGCTGAACTGCTTGCTTAGGTAATGGCTTTGGACTTGGTAGATATGGTCACAATCTTTAGCAACGCCTCTTTGTCTTTGTATTGGTTTCATGTGGACGATATAAGGGCAGCGTATACGGTCTGTATAACTCAGCTGCACAATGTCATAGATAGACTGTGTGACAGGGATCTTTACTCTAGATGCGTCTGAATTTAAGACTTTTTGCCTATGTATATACAAGTAGCCATAAATTGTTACGCCATCAACCATTACAGGTTGCTTGTCCTCATTCCAGACAATTCCGCAACGGTTATCTTTTGGTGAACGTAGGGTGTATTTGATACGACATATTTCGTTGATCGCATGCGTCGTCTCCAACGTCAATGACATTGCTACTTTAAGAAAGAGTGGTGCGCTCTGATAAATCAATTCAAACTCTTCTAGTGATAGTCTTTGACGCTTTTTAACCTGTTCTTTTTTAGTGACCCGAAGACGTTTTTTATTGCGCATGAAGTTATCAGGTATATACGATTGATCTGCTAAATAACTGAACGCTTTGTTGATGAAACTGAGGTTGTTGTTGTAGCACTGGGCTGAAAATTTAGCGTAATGAGTATTTAAGAACACGTTCATCGATTGCAAGTCCAATTCATGGGTAAGTGTCGTTCCTAAATCAGCGCAGAGCTTCTTCATTAGTAATTGGTACTTCTCCATCGTACCTTTTGAAAGCTCTTCTCGTTTGATTAACGGAAAGATTTTCTTTAGCGCTTTTTCTAAAGGAATGTTGAATTCATTTGCAGTCGAGTGTTGGGTCTTAACGTAGTCATTATCGTTGTTCTTAGACGAAGCGAGGTGGGCTTTCTCAATGCGCTTTTCCAATGAGCGATATTTAACATTGTAGTTCACCGCTTCATTGATCGCGTGGAGCTTTTTCGTGCCTTTAGGGAAAGAGTAGAATTGCCCAGACGCAAGCTTTAGGCGGTAACGTACCTTGCCATCTTTGTGTTGATATCGATAAAGATAAGGCGGTAAATCATTGTATTTAACAGTTCGGTTCGTACCCATATTTAAATTACGAAGGTCAGCTCACTTCTCTAGCGCACGGTAGTGATCTTATTACCATCGTTCCTTTGAGTTATGTTCAATTGTGATATGCTGGATTACGTTATGCATCACCAAATAGGTCGGGCAATATTGTAGCTTTTTTGGCTGTTTCTATTTGCTCAGGCTCATCAACTACCACGACTTTCGCAGCACCAATGCCCATTAGCAAACGTTCCAATTCCTTTACCTCTAACTTCGTCAGTTCAAGCATTGAGTGAACGATTAACAAAGGCTTCAATGTAAGCTCAGGTTGCTTTGCTTCACGTAACATCGAACCCACCAGCTCCGCGAAACTGGCAGGATTATCTAAGAGTAGTTGCTTTACTGGTATCGTTGAAAATATGCTTAACTCTTTTCCTTGCCATATTAACTCGCATTGTTGTGTTGTTAGATGAATCACAGCTGGATTGGCTAGTACCTTTTTGTTGACTAGGAGCTCGATACGACAAGCAATACTGATAAACGGAATGATCAGAACCGTAGCTACTAAGCTTTTTAGGTTGTTATACAGCTCTGGTTGGTCAGTCATCAAATGCAGGTAATGTATCTCCAGAAATAAGAAAATACATACTATAGACATCGCATCATTTATCGTTCTTTTTTTAATCATGATTCTAACTGCCTCCTAACTGATTTCTACAAAAAACCTCTATTTAGGATTGTATTGCGATTATCACCTCTGATTATCTATGCTCGATATCGGCTTCAGAGTGGACTTTGTATGGCTTATGGCAATCGTCGCATTCATATTTACCACCCGCTGGATTGCCACAAAAACCATCTTGTTCCTCTCCGCAGTGAGGGCAATATAGAGCCACATTCATCGTGTGTAATTCTGTTACTGTCTTCATAGTATCTTCCTAAGATTAACTGTGAGTTTGTTATACATCCTAAGTCTGAGAATTTAACTTCGTATCGAGTTTTAATATTTCTACGACGCTATAAAAGAATGAAGAACTCAAAGGTGCTCTGCTCGGATCTTTCTTTTTTGTTTGTAGGCAATGGTAGCCACTACCAAAACGAAGCAACAGGTAATCAGCGTTTCAACGAAACCGAAGAGTTGGCCATTGAAGCTAGTTACTAACATGACATGCGAGCCGATACTTAGGATGCTTAACCTGAGTAACGCTTTATCAACAGGCCCCATATAGTCAGTGAGATCGAGTTTGAGCATTATTAGCCACTCTCCTTAACTGTTCTCGGATATAGCCTTCTTGCCACTCGATGTGGGATTCAGGGTCAAACTTCTCCCCTTTTCTGCTTGCCATGACTCCCGCTTTGAATTCGGTCGTATAATTCGAGTTAACGGTAAGTGTTGGTTCGCACATCTCACATGCTACTGCCGACAACAAATGAGTAAACATGCCTGAATCGTTTCGTTTCTCTGTGATTTCTAGGATTCTCACTAGAGCATGCAATTCATTACAATTAAATTTGGCCATTGTTAGCCGTATCACAGGTGACCATTTTTCATATTTTTCAATGAACCCCTGCTCTCCGGACAGAAATATTTGCTGCTCACGACATTGGTAAAGTCGTTGTGCTGTAGAAACGATGTTTATTGAAGTCATATCTGTTCCTTTCAACGCGAAGGCTTGAACTGTAATTCTGTTTCTTCTGACTGGTGCTTAGGTACTACAAGCTTACATTTGAAGTATTTCCCCCGTGGCAGTTGATTGCCAACGGGAACGCGTTTAATCCAGTCATCGAATGCAGGTTTTGAAGTTGAGGGAAGTCGTTGGCTTTTAAACGGGTCTTTTAGCATGTCTACCATTCTTGCTCTCTACTCTGTTATTCGAATACTGAGTTCAGTATCAAATAACTAATTTTAAATAAGTACAAATAGAGAGCATGAAATAGCGAATAGATTGCAAAATGCTTGGAGGGTATACGTTGTTAACAGGCGATTTTTGGCAGGTCTTTCCACTTAGTTGTGTATTGCGGGGACAGCATTTCGCGACGCATGCCCCAAGATGTGTTTGTTGGTGTTCCTTGTGCAGCCAGAAAAATAGTGTCAGCGCCATATTTCGCGTTAATCTGATCAAACGAAGCCATTAACTTGTCATTATTGGGTTGTGGGTTAAATAGATCGGCTTGCTCATGCTTACCATCAACGAGATCAATTAGCCCAACACCTACTTTGTAATATTGAACGCCTTCTTTATAGAGTGAGTGTGCAAGAGCACAAGCCGCACTGGTTAAGGTATCAACGTCAGCTGTCGCATACTCAAATCGATGAGTCGCTTTGTAACTAACCGGCTTTTCGTCAAATGGTGAATTTCCTGCAAAGCAAACCAACACTTTACAAAGTGACTGTTGATCGCGGATCTTGCGTGAAGCAATGCCCACATGCAGGCTGATTGCTTGTCTAAGTTCATCGAATTCCGTTATGCGCTTACCCAAACTGCGCGTGGAAAACACCTGTTGTTTGTCGGCTCTTGCTACATCGAATGGAATGCACTTTTCACCATTGAGTTCTCGTATTGTGCGCTCTACACCGACATCGAATTCTTTTCTCGCCTTCGATGGTGACAAATTCGCTAATTGCGCTGCAGTAGTAATACCCATGAACTGAAGGGCCGTAGTACGTTTCCGGCCAATTCCCCATACCGAGCCCACGTCGATAGCCTTGAGAACTTGTTGGGTTTCTTTCACTGAATCCAAAACACATACCCCCTGATAACCAGGGATTTTTTTCGCTGCATGATTCGCCAATTTTGAAAGGGTGAGCGTCGGGCCGGTTCCCACACAGACCGGGATCCGACACTCTTTCCATATTGCCTTTCTAATTGCTGCGCCATGCTCTCGTAAACAAGGGATGTTTACGCACTTCTCCAGATTTAGGAAGCTTTCGTCGATAGAATAGATCAGTTGTTCAGGTCCAAAACGTGCAATCACTTGCATCATTCGGAAGCTCAAACTAGAGTACAATTCGTAATTCGATGAGAAGACTGTAACGCCATGTTGCTCGCATAATGCCTTGATTTTAAAGTAAGGTTCGAATTTAGGAATGTTCAAGGCTTTCGCTTGATTATTTACCGCTACGGCACAACCGTCGTTGTTACTAACGGTGATCACTGGCTTACCGCGTAAATCGGGTCTGAATACCTGATGGCAAGAATTGTAGAAAGAATTTCCGTCTATCAATGAATACATAGTTAACCCGAAAACATTGTTGATACGCGATGTAATCTAATGGAACTCGACACCACTCCTTCTATTGAGAAGCAATCGTGGTCATCAATTTTGACCGGTTTCATCGAATCGTTTGCACTGAGTAAGCGACGACCTTTGATATCTAAAATTTTACAAACCAGCTCACCGTTTAAATTTGCTATGATAGTGTCGTGTTCCTTTGCAGTAAGAGCTCGGTCAACAATCAGTACATCACCTGAAAATATGCCTACCCCTTGCATGCTGTCTCCCTGCGCCAGAGCTAAAAAAGTCGATGATGGGTGTTCCACCAGCAGCTCATCGAGACTCAACTCCAGTTGTTTATATTCAGCAGCTGGGGACTCAAAACCAACCACACCTGCACTCACCGGATAAGTTAAAATATTCATAAATCGATACTGTTCATTTATACAGTGTGATTCTAGCCTTGAATTTAGATAAAAGGCAAGTGAATGTCTTTCAAAGATTCCGAATCTACAGAAGTTGGGGTGTGATGTAGGTTGAGACGGCGCTTCTTTGAGGTGAAGAGCCCTGTATACGATAACATAATGTGCTATCGTATTAATTCTTGTTTAGACCAATATATCTATTATCTCAATATTTGGGTTTTGAACAAATAATGTTAAGTTATTGCAATAATTGATAAATTTTAAAGGTGTTACCATGCCATTAGTTAGGTTTGCAGTTTTGGTCGTTATACTATGTTTCGCTTGGTTGGCTCTAGTTCATATTTTCAATGACTATGGTGTCGGGGTTGGTCTGATCTGTTTGGGCTTGTTTATGTTTCTCGGAAGGAAGCTATCAAAGAGAACGCTGTCAAAACTCAAGTCTCGACAGCAGTAAACCATTCACTCGCACACAATACCATCCCCGTCTCGGTCAGACATGAAGGCGTATGCTGGGTCATGCGCCGTTACTGGTGCAATCCCATGATTTCGAGCTTCTGAGCAAGTGATTCGTCCATTGTTGTTGTCGTCATACATTGACAACGCATCTCCCGTCGTTTGGCTGATGTATTCGGTAGGCGTACTTCCTGCAGGTGGGTAAAACACCATCTCAAACGACTGACAATTCTTGATAACACTCTCCAACGTGTTTACTTCGACAGGGTTTACACTAAGTCCATACTTAGTTTTTATTTGAATGACACGTTGCGCAAACCAACATTGGTTTCTTGGTGGTAACCACTCGCCTGCATCCAAACCGCATTTCCCTGTAGCGCTACAACGGTTCACGGCTGGGGATGCAAGAGTTAAGTTCAATAGATCGGTTGCAAATGCTTTTCTCGTTTCTGCGCTCGCAGCACAGAGTCCACTATCATGCCCCTCACTCGCAGCAACAATATGCTCAATGTCTGTCTCAGACGTCGACTGGTAGTAGATTCCTGTATATGGACCGTAAATATGGCCTTCCATACTTTCCACTATGGCGTGCTCTACAGAGGCTGGGTAAGGATACTGAGTTTTCTTGTCATAGGGTGAGCAACGATGCTCTTTCGCAACAACCAACCCACGCCACATTTCATTTCCTACAGATGAAAACGAAACGAGCAAAGCAATTAAATAAACTAGATTACGAATGATCCCTATCATAACTTTCTCCATGGTGATACTTCACGTTACAATGTCACTAAATCTATGACCAACAACTGGTTAATATCTGTGACCACAGTCGTTGGCCTTTCTTAAGACCGCGTATATCGACGACTTTCACGCTAACAGGCGTTCCTACTAGACTGGTTTCATATTTCTTGCATGTCTTTATGTTATATAAGTTTCCAGACGCATTAGCCAGTGGGATGCCTAATTCTTTTGACAGTCGCGCAGCAGTATAATGTTCACCAGACTCCAACATAAATGATGCCACCTCTTGAGTGCTCATTTTATCCTTTGTCTCACATATAGTACTTGAGATGTCTGAAGCCATAACCCTCACACCCCTTTATATTGACCAGCATCATATTCGCGCATGATATTGGTCACTGTGAGCTCAGATACCTCTATTTCACCGTCTATACCACGAGTTGTATCTGAAAAACGGACACGGAGTGTTTCACCAGTATCTTCGATGACTTGGGCATGTATTTGCTGACCACTCGATGAATACCCTCGACCAGTATTAAACGTGATTTCACTTTCTTTTTTTTGCATATCTCAACTCCTGAAATTGGATTTAATCTGGATATACAACATCGATCGGGTTTGTTGAGGACTAGCTCGTTTCGGCCATCACTATTTTTGGCTGCGGCCATTGTTATGCTGGATTGTTCATGATTGAATGGATAATCTTAAAAGTTTCAACTCACTGTTTTATGGACAGTATATTGGGAGTCGAAGCAATTGAAGGACGGCGGGTTGCAATACGTATCTCGCATATTGACTAATAAATATAATGTTTCATTTTCAACTCTAATACTCATTGATGCTACGAGAAATGGTAACTTAATGACTGTGATAGCAGCACTTTACGGAATCGAAAGCAGCAGTGGTCAGTCATACCAATTCCTTAGTGATACCGTTAAACACGCCAACAAAAAAGCAACACTACCTATTTTCCAAATCACGAATATGACCAGACATGACTTAATAGAAATGGGAATAGACCCGGTTTCCGGAAGGCGTCCACGCTGGCTGTCGTTAACCAAATACGGATCGACTATCCTAAAAGAATACGACAAATTGATGTATGAATAAGGCTCCCATATTGAGAGCCTTGTCAGTACTATCTTTACTTTTAATACGCGTTATTTAATCTTCGGGTTCTTGTAAGCGCAGGGCTATTTCTAACTGATTCCAAAAAAATTCATCAAGTCTACTATATGTTTCTGTGCTTAACGGTACGCTCTCTTCTGTTGTAAATATAACTTCATCAATACATTCTCTTTGGAGACTACCTTGGCGTATTCGCTCTCTTATTAACTCATTTAGTTGTTCGTCTGTAGTGTCTAATGTCCATTGCCCACTCGACGCTAATTCACCTTCCATTGCTAGTTTAAGGTTAATCACATTTTCCATAAGGGCTTCTCTAAACATTGAGCTAAACATATCAGCGAATATCCTTTTTGGTATTTTCCATTTGAATATATTAGCAAGAATTTACGAGTTTTGTTTTCCCTCTATTTTCCCCTTAAATCCCTGTCCACTTTAATAAGCTGAGAAACACAGTTGTCTACAGGTACAATAAGATCTATGTTGTATATCAGAGCATCGTTATGCAAACGAAGTAAGCCAAGTTCTGTCTAGTTAAGTTAATTAGCTAAACAAATGAAACAAGCAGCTAAGAGTGAAGTTATGTCATATAAGACCTTGAAACACGATTCATTTAATCAGTTCGTCATCGCTCCATCTGGAGCTGGTATGTCTTTCTCAATGAGCGAAAAGAAATGCGGTGATCAGTTGTTCGTTAATTCTGATAATCAGTGCGTCTTCGCTCCATCTGTAACTGGTATGTCTTTCTCAATGAGCGAAAGCAATGCAGCGAATCGTAAATGGGAAATGCAGTGTAACTAAGTAACGCTGCCAATTTTGGATGAGACTTTAATGCTCAGTAATGAGCTTTATTTCATTTCCCAATTTTTGATGGAAAGAAACCCAATAGGTCCTAGTGCAAAACTGTACATGACGGCCCAGATCTTCCACGAAGTGGTTTCGTGAGGGTTCTTAATCCATACGAGAATTGCGGGAGCGGTGCGCATCCAACCCAAAACCCAAATGTGATATAGAAGATCACCAATAACCATAGTTCTTGCATGCGTTGAACTCCTTTTAGTGCATAGCTACTTTTCCTCGACGCATTCTTGATGCGCTACTGACAGTTGCTTGGTTTTCAGATGCTTCAAAACAACAGCATTTTCATTGACCTTTGCATTGCAATATGGGCATCGAGAAAAGCAATCAACACCTATGTTCTCAACCACTCCACTGGCAATGTATTCGTCATATATGGCCCATGTTGTCTTTAGCTACTAATTGTATACAATAACATAATACGTTATCTAAGAGTCTTCCAGAATGACAAACCGCAACGCTGATTGGGTACGTTTCTTCAAACTAGAAGAACAGTTCTTCGACGATGTACTCTCTTCCTCAAGTGAAGTTGAGTCCTTTGGTTCGCATTGCTACCCAAAATACGGTGAGGAATTTACCGAATCGGGACATCTACGACTGACCAAACCTCAACATATTCGATGGATAGGTCACGTCAATGGCGATCTAAACCTATTCAATAAACTTCAGAATCAAGCAAAAGAAATTTATGACCTACATCAGTCTTTAACGCTTTCTGAAAAAAGGTGCTCCCGTGAACCTATTTTTTTAGTGGACGCTATTCGTATAGGTGTTTACAAAAACGTTGCGCACTCATCTAATCTAATCACTAGTTCTGACGAAGTGAGTTTAGTGCGAGGTAAATATACCGATACACCAGATAATGATATTCAAAAATACAATGAAATGAGAGAACAGTTAATTGACCTTGGGTTCAGTACCGCTACCGTTTCGTTAGCTCCAGTAACACTCTCTTTAAAAGTAAGCACGCAAGAGTTAGTGAACTACTTTGGTCGCGAAGATATAGTGTATAGGAGACAAACAGGTCACCAATATCGCAGCCGAGTATATTGGGATCGACAATCTAGACCGATGAAACTTGGTTTCTTTATTAGCTTATCTCCAATTACTTACCATTGCGTTGTCTCTCCAAGAGAATCACGCGAAGACTCGTACCTAAACAGTGGCGAAGCCATTCCTTTCGTCGGTCCTTGCGATGGTGAGTTTTGGATCAGCAAGACCTCATAATGCGGTTTATGAGGTCCCTAACCACTTAACTTATGCTTGCTCTTCGACGTCTGACGATTCGGCAGTCTTTTTCTCAGCGATCATCTTTTTCGTACCACCGATAGCTAACAATAAGCCACCGACAGTTGGAAGTAATTGAAGCATCGCGAGATTTTTAACATCTTGCGGAAGATTGTTTCGTAAAGCTACTTCGGCAATGAATTCAAATAGTGGGTAGCCATTTACTGCGGCTTGGAAAAAAAATGACAGACCGCAACACAGCATTAGTATCAAACCAATGCACGTAATTCTAAAGTTAAAGTTCTTCATGTTGTTGTTCATAATGTACCTTATTTATGCTGACTGATTGGTTCAGTTCATTTATACACGCCCCATTCTCTCCTTTTAGAAATTAGCGAAGCCAATATCGCACCTTAATTGACAAAGCATCGCTTCAGTGACCGACAGCTCGGTAAACGTAACCCCAATCTCATAGTCGTATCAATTTAATCGCTGATATAGCCCTGCTTATTTGAATTTCTTGGTTCGACACTGAGATATCCTCAGCTTACGTAGCCAATCTAAACCCGTGATTTTGGGTTGGCGTTGAAATTTTCTGCGGTTTAGTGCTATTGCACAGCCCCCAATACGCACGTTTCCCACAGCGTTCGCAGCAAAAGAAAACTGGAGTAAATGATGACTACAAATACGACTTCGACCAACACAGAAACCAATAGTACTGTCCGGTTAGTGGCGGCATTAAAGGTTTTAGGTGTCACCGATGATACGCCCCTGCATTTGCGCCAATTGCTCATAAGCAGCATTTTATCGGTCGCGAAATTTAATGATGATGCAGATTTAATTGATATTTGTGAGTTTTCTCTGGCTCGTTTGCAAACCGAACTTGAGGATGATGTCAGAGAAAACGCGGGTTCACCGATTCATTAATAAGAGGAACAAGCCATGAAATTCAATCCAAGGAACATCCTTTCTGGCATGGTCATACACTTACTGATGACTGTCGGTGTTGCACACGCGGAATCTGACCGAGTGAATCTCCACACTTGGAAGCAGTACGGCGCAGCGGCTTCGGGAAACTGGGCGGTAAGTCAAGATGGCCAAAGCGTGTATCAAAGCATTAATGGTGCGCCTACCGCGTTTATGAGTGCCAACAAGTATGAGTATCGAACCTTCAAAGGGATCATACAGGTTGATGCAGGAGCCGGTGATGATGACTATATCGGTTTCATTTACGGCGACCCTACTGCTGGTGGCTTTTACCTGTTCTCTTGGAAAAAGCTACCGACCTCTGCAGACAGTGGTTTCAGTTTGATTTATTTCGATGGAACCCTAGATCAGATGAGCGATTATGGGTGGACGGTTCATGATGTCGAACAAGGTAAAAATACTATCTTAGGCAAAAAGCGAAACGTAGAGTGGATGCACGGCCAGCCCTATCAATTTGAAATGCAGCTGTTTCCCAATAGGATTGTGACCAAGTTAGATGGCGCAACAATATTTGATGTCAACAACCTGACCGTAGCTCCGGGATACTTCGGCTTTTTTAACTGGTCACAAGGGAAGGTGCGTTACAATTCCATTCAGCAACTATATCCACCTATAGCTGAACACAAAACAGGGGATATCTCTCAAGGTGTGCCTTTTACGGTAACTGGCACATGGACGGATAGGAACACAACGGATAGCCACAGCTGCATGGTAAGCCAACAGCCTTATTATGGTACTGTGACGATGACTCCCCCGTGTACCTTTACTTATACCCCATCACCTGACCATGATGGCATTCAGACATTTAAATACAGAGTGACTGACGAATCGAACTTGTTTACTGACGGCAATGTCGATGTAAATGTACGATCAAGCGGCACTTCCTTCACCTTGCCTCCACACCTTGTGTCTGGTCAAATAAAGAATGTCTTCACCCAAATTAAATCAACAAGGACTGACGGTAAACCGGTCGTGAATATAATCAATAAGCCTAACTTCATGCGATTAAATGAGTTGGGTGTCATTGAAATGAATCCAACTGACGATGATCTTGGCATGCATCACGACATCACCTTCGAAACAAGCGATGGACTCAAGACGTACAATGCAGGGACATTCGATATTCAGGTTATACCCTCGACAAACAATGACTACTTGAACCAAAATTTTGAGATTATCACTTCCGATGTGCAGCTGCTTGACTTAGACAATACGCCTCACACCCTCGTGACCATTCCAGCACTTGAAAGTGGTGAGGGTAATTTAGTAGAAGGCCCACATGAGGCTCTAATCACCGCTGATGTTAATAACACTCATGACATGATGGTCGGTGATAAGGTTGCCGCACCTGGTGATACGGTATCGATAACCGTTAACCTTGATAAAGCAGGGTCAGCTCTACCCATATTCTATTTTACTCCGGATGCGGAAGTTGCGAATTTCAGCATTGAATTCCCTTGGATTGACTCACCTCACGATTGGCGTTACGTCGTACAAAGAACATGCTCAGATGCCGACTCTAATCGATGTGATCGAACATTGGAGATGGACAGATTGAAAGCGCCAACAGGCAACCTTCAAGTCTTTCTAAGAAAGAGTGCAAATGCTGAGTATCATAGTTATGGATTTGCCGACGTTTCCACTTGGCGTAATTCTGACTTGGATGAAAACCTTGCGACACTCAGTGACGGTGACTTGGTGGCCATTAACATCAACCAGAAGACAGCTGCTCTAAATGACTTCATCAATCAGGTCATTACACAGTTTGGTGATGGGGATTTGAGCACCAAGCTATCGAACATAGAAGATCAAGCGATCTTGCTGTATCGAATCGGAAGTGGGGTAAAAGAATATAAAACCCAAAAGAGTAACCGCTGGGGGACTTCTTCGGTTACATGGATAAGCCTAACTGAATGAAGGAAATGGAATGAAATTGAAGATAAATGCTCCTTCGGGGAGCATTTTTTTAGTTTATTTGTTCAGGAATACGAACGCCATGGCTACGTAACACACGAATGATGTGTGATTGAACGTAAGCCAGCGTGCATTCGCACCCTTCAAAGTAACCTTTGTCTATATCTAAGCTCGTATTTCTACGTTGCTTTTTGAGTTTTTCATCTTCACGAAAGTCGCATAAGAGTTCTCGCAAATCATCTTCTAAACTGCTCGATGGTTTGGTGGATTGCTCTTGGTTCACAGACGTGGATGCTTGAAGTTTTAACCATGACCAAATAAAGCTCTTATTGGAATTCACCGCTTCAGCAAACCGTTCGACGGAGCGAATGGAGTGATATTCGGCGTATTGTTCCCATAATGGTTTGGCAACTGAATCGGTTAAACAC
This sequence comes from Vibrio sp. 10N.261.52.A1, assembly GCF_002876325.1. Taxonomy (NCBI): domain Bacteria; kingdom Pseudomonadati; phylum Pseudomonadota; class Gammaproteobacteria; order Vibrionales; family Vibrionaceae; genus Vibrio; species Vibrio sp. 10N.261.52.A1. Next base: position 6,078 of record NZ_MCYD01000499.1, on the reverse strand, counting down.
GCTACAAAATTAAACGACAATGTTTCTTGGATATCATTATTCCCTGCTCGAAGTGGAACCACTATCGTGTCACCGAAGTCGATAAAAGAATGGGTAGCAGCCATTAGAAACTCAATCGAGTAATTGCGCGTGGGTGTAAGTAATCCGTGCTTTTTCGTATCAAAATCATGATGATTATCATGACGTCGTAAGCACAAGTATTCATGAAATGCAGTACTGAACTTACACGGTGTTAAAGATTGATCAATCATGACCCAATCGGAATCAATAACTCTATTGTACATGGGATGTCTCCTCATCATTTAGGGACAAGCCCATTACAGTTGGTAAGAATTCTCGTTGAAACTCTCCAGCCACCAGCACATCGCCAATATAAACAAATTGGGAACCTGGATGTTCTGCTGTCTCTGGTGAGAATTCAGGGTTCATGGCAAATTGACGAGTACACTCAACGGTTACGACCGTCCAGTCGCTGGACATGGCCATTTGCATACTCTTCTCTTTCGTGTGACCTTGATTGAGATAATATTCATAACTTTGCTCAACTAAGCGTTCATCACGGATTGTGAGTTGTTCACCTAAAGGGATTGTCTCTGCACCAAACTTACAATCTGCAAGTACAGTGGAAGAAAACAAGCCGATGATAGTAGTGAGTGCAAATTTGCTCATGAAGTTACATTTCAAATTTGCGCATTTTGTTGTGAAAGACATGGTAGTTCCTCGGTATAGTTCGTGCGTATGCACATGGGGTTTAGTAAGTGCAGGTGTCATTTTTTAGAATGAATATCGATTTCTGAGCTGCATGATTTAAGTACCACCTCAAGATTCTCTTCAGGAATCTCGTTAACTAGGCGACCTAAAAAATATTCCACAACGACGGCTACATCAGCACCTTCTAGATGCATCGCGACCGGTTCTGCCATGGCTTTTTCTGTCATTTCAATATTCATAATCACACCTGTTGCTGTGAGGGTAGTTGTCTAATTTTCCAAGCTATTCCTTGTGGGAATGACCTAGCGTAGCGATACACATTTTCTGCCTCTGTATCTTCAAACTTTTTCTGCTTCACCTTGCCGTTTATCTTGTAGAACAAAATAAAGTCAGCAAACTTACTTATTGGAATGTTTCGTGGCATGAGTTAGCTCCTCCAAGAACTGGAATTTGAGACGTACTAGGCCACCGCACGGGTAAGCTAATAGGTCCCGTGTTGGGTTAAGGTTATGGGGGTTAAGAGCGGATCTTTGTTTCTATGTTTGTTGGGAAACAAACTTCGAATGGGGAGTTACTTCTTTAGAAGTGCTTGTATCTCATCGTCCTGTAGAAGATGGTCAATTCGAGCAATAATGCAGTCGCCTGCGTAACTATCTAATTTGACACTTTGAGCTTTCAACTCATTGAATGAGCGATAAGTCTCTAAAAGCAAATTTGACGGTGGTCTTTTGAGCAATTTAATGCGTCTGACAGTTTTAATAAGACTGATTTCGATATCCACTAAAGCTGACATTTGTTCGAAAGTAGTCATATGAGATCTCCATTTATTCAATGGCAAACAGGGGTATAAAAATCACTAAATCAAGACTTCGACAATAGGTACATTAACGTAGCCGGTTTTGTATGATCTTCCTGTTAGCTTAATGATTCCGGCCTCAACAAGAACATGTTCAATTCCAGTATTTTCACTGAAATTCTTGATGCATGTTTCATTCTCTAAAAGAGAGTCAGTTGGAACACAGGTTGTTGCAACACAAATGCGTTCACCGGGAAAGGTGTCGTTGTTAATGTTGTTATCGGTTTCAGCAGCAATCAGCTCAAGCGCAATTACACCGTTAGCGTAGTGACGTTTAACAATGCGGCAATCAAAACCAAGGAAGTTAAGTGCATTCATATCTGGACTCCAGTTATTCATGGGACTAGTTGGGGTATAAACAAGAGTTGTATTTGAAGGTTGGTAACTCTGGGGAGTTAATAGGGGCAGTCAAAGGACTGATTACATTTCAGATGGCGTAATAACCAGGTGAGCTAGAGGGTGATCCTCGCTGTCCAAGTGGACAGTGTGTTACTCAATTTGCCCTTTTACTATGGCAAAGTAATGAGTCTCAGTTTCCAATTAGTCAGCTTATTTTGCTTGTTTTGAGTACGCGTGCTTTCTAACCATTGCAGATAGCGCACACGTACATCGTGACCGTGGGTTTCAATCATTACCTATTCAAATCGATATAGTTCTCATGAAGATTGATGACTATTATCGCTGGACAATAAGTTTGAAACTGTAGTGGCATAGTGAATTTGGTCACTTAGTTAGAGGTGATATCATCACCTCATAAATTAACAGGTGACACTATGACAAAACGTACAAGACGGTTATTTAGCGCAGAATTTAAGTTAGAAGCAGCGCAGTTAGTTCTAGACCAAAACTACTCAGTGACTGAAGCAGCCCAAGCCATGAATGTGGGTAAATCCACAATGGATAAATGGGTTCGCCAGTTAAGAGAAGAGCGCCAAGGGAAAGCACCGAAAGCTTCACCTATGACCCCTGAGCAAATAGAAATTAGGGAATTAAAAAAGAAACTGGCTCGCCTTGAAGAGCATAATGAAATACTAAAAAAAGCAACGGCTCTGTTGATGTCGGACTCACTGAACAATTCTTGATAATCAAGAAACTCAAGCAGAGCTATAGCGTAAAAACATTATGCGAAGTCTTAAATGTTCATCGAAGTAGTTATAACTATTGGCTAAAACGCCCAACAGTAATTAATGCTGAAACAGTCAAACTTCGCAGCTTCGTTAGCGAAGCCCATGCTGCGAGTAATGGCTCTGCAGGAGCGAGAACCATTGCTGATATAGTGACAAACCAAGGCATGAATTTAAGCCGTTACCGAGCGACAAAGCTTATGAAAACACTTGGTTTAGTAAGCTGCCAAGTACCAAAACATCGTTACCGAAAATCCTCGCAGGAACATATTGAAGTTCCAAATCACTTAAGTCGACAGTTTGCTGTTACAGCACCAAATGAAGTCTGGGTTGGCGATGTTACGTATATTTGGACGGGTAATCGGTGGATGTATTTAGCGGTCGTTATCGACCTTTTTGCTCGTAAAGTGATTGGTTGGTCGATGTCTTTATCACCTGATAGTCGGCTAACAGGCAAAGCTTTGTCGATGGCTTATGAATCTCGCGGTAAGCCAAAAGATGTCATGTTCCATAGCGATCAAGGTAGTCACTATACCAGTCGTAAATACCGCCAATTACTGTGGCGTTTTCAAATAAAACAGAGTTTATCTCGCCGAGGAAACTGCTGGGATAATGCGCCGATGGAGCGCTTCTTTAGAAGTCTGAAAACGGAATGGGTGCCAACGATGGGTTATCGTAGCTTTGCTGAGGCTCAACAAGAGATCACTCGCTACATCATTGGATATTACTGCCAACTCAGACCACATCAGTATAACGGTGGTCTAACTCCCAATGAGTCAGAACGATTATATTGGGAAAACTCTAAAACCGTGGCCAATTTTAGTTGACCACTACAAACTTTTCTACGTCCCAAAGCGTGTGTCTAGGTACTACCAGAATCCAATACTGACCATAAAGATCAATGCATAGACTCAATCAACGTAATGACTGGAACGTCACATTGCCTCTAGTTATCTCTTCATGAACTTTCGGGCGGTGCTTAAAATTGACTAAAACTTCATACTCTTGCCCAAATTCAACATTGTCACCAAATGGACCTATAATAGCCTTTACATTTGTATCAACTGGAACCTCGATTACACATATTTTTATGGGCTTTGTATAACCATTTTTCAATGCGTGGTAAATCGCGATGTAAGGAGACAAAGTTGTAGATACAGGTTTGGTCCAGTCATCATTTTCATTTTCAGAACAGACACCGCGAAACAAAATCTGACCTTTGGCTAATGAAAGACCTTTCTCCTGTATTTCCATATCTAAATGGCTCTTCTCCGCTTAGATGAGCTTGATTTCCGGATAAATGGTAGAGTGAGTTTCTAGGATTGAGGTTTGTCTAATCTTCAATTTAAAGTAATCAGTATCCCTTACTCCTCGGGCTCTCCGTCTAAGAAGACCTATCGATACATTCCCTGCTTCCACTCGGGCATTCGTCAGCTTATATTTTGCATAGTTGCAGATCCCAACTCTTCTCTCCCAAAGCGCGTCTGCAAAGTTGATGAGAGATAAGATCCTCGTCTTTTTAGCAAGCTGGCACCACGCATCAAGCGCTGCGATCATCAAGTCAAAATTACGTTCATCCCATAAGGCTTGAAGCTGCTCTTTGAGCATATAAATCGTACAAAGAGTCTTATTGCTTTCCAGTAAATCATCTAGCCTATCTGACTGCTTATCGCTTAATTTCGGCGCATTTTTGAGGAGTAAAAATAGCGTCCCTTTAAGCATTTTCTTCTCGTCATGTGTTCCTTTCCTAAACGCTTTATTACGCTCTTTCCTTATCAGAAGAGAGTAGTTCTGCATAACGTGAAACCGGTCAAAAACGATGTCTGCATTCGGAAGAGCGTTTCTCACTGCTGATTGGTAAGATTGCCCCATATCCATTGATACCGCTTGGATGCCGTCTCTCGTTTGCGGTGATAATTGTTCAAAAAAGTTGATGAGTACGTTTGAAGTCCGCCCATGGTCAACCCAAATAAGTTGTCCTGAAACGAGATCATAAACGACGGTCATATAATCATGGCCTTTAGCCCTGGCGACTTCATCAACGCCAATATGAACAAGGTTGGTCAACTTCTTAGGCTCTAAAGCAGGCAAGGTAGAGAGAAGGAATGCTTTATCGATATTTTTCACGGTTTCCCAGCGTATGTCTAAATGCTTCGACACTGCGTGGATGCTCATATAGCGGCACAGTCCACTAATAAAGTGACAGAACCTCTTTGTATAACGACTCCCCTTATCAACAAAATCAGCCTCTTCAATCAACCTTCGGCCGAGCCTATCCCTTGTCTGAGCCAATTCAATTTCTATAACGCAAGGGCGACCACTGACAGGTAAATCCGACAGGCGACGGTGAACGTAGTGGTCGACGGTGCGCGGAGCTCCAGTCTCAGGATCAACAACTTTACAGCGTCTATCTCGCTTGCACTTGACGAGTACTGAATGAGAGCTTTCTTCAAGCGTTACAGACTGTACGGATTGGCCTTTAAAGTTAAATAGAGCGGAAGATAATAACGACAAACTACAACACTGATATATAAGGTGGGAAGCGATTGTAAATCAATGTGTTAGCGGTTTTATTGTTAGTTTATAGACTCATCTAAGCGGAGAAGAGCCTTAATTCTAATCCGATGAAAGAGAGTCAGGCCAAGCTTATTTTAGGCGCATGTAGGTTGAAAATCGTATTGCTCAGAAGCCGCCTGAGTTATACGGAAACTTTCGACAATTTCTGAATTTCATACACTAGTCGTTAAGCAATACGGGCATTAGATTTAGCGTGAGGATGATTGGCGTTATGATTGGTCATGTACAGCAACGGGATAAGCTCTTCTAATAAGCGTTGTAAAGCAGAGGTACTTCAGTGAAATTTGGAAGAAAATGAACCATGTTGGTGCGGCTCAAAGAAAAAATATAAACGTTGTCATTTAGGGTGTGATAAACAAGCTCCAGTTGATAAAGGCACGATAATGAAAGAGATGAATAGCTTCGATTCAAAAAAACTCTTTAGCGTGACAGAATCGATGAAATCTGAATGTTCAAAGAAAATCATCAAAGCGCATTCAGTATCAAAAAGCTCCGCCCTAAAATCTATAGCAGCAGATGGACATGTTTATACTACTTGCAAAACAAATCATGATTTCTCTATGTCTAAAAGAGTCCACCCCAAGAAAGTAGGTATTAACCAAGCCTCAGTCTTTACTGGTTTTTGCTCCGATTGAATATAATGCGTTTGATAAGAGTCCATACCATTGTTTTCTCGTGGAATATCGTTCTTTATGCCGAGAACTTTTTGTAAAAGAGAGCGTTGAAAAAACATTTTTCTTTATAACAAGCAATTCAAGCAGATTCGCACAGCTTGGCATTTTGGTGTTCACTTCGTTAGTGATTGTACTC
>NZ_MCYD01000498.1:0-4491 GCF_002876325.1 Vibrio sp. 10N.261.52.A1 | reverse complement strand
TCATTACATGATTTAGATCTATTTTTTGCCGAAGAAAATTCTGCAGAATTAGCCCCGACTTATTTCCTGTTCCCAAAAAATGAGTAATTTAACATGAACACAACAACTTCTTCGGCAAATGCCGTTAAAGATTCAAGCAAGTTTAACTATAAAGATTTTACCTGGTGTTTATCACTATTCGGTACAGCAGTTGGTGCTGGCGTACTATTCCTTCCAATTAAAGCTGGTGCGGGTGGTTTTTGGCCATTAGTTATCCTAGCTCTTATTGCTGCACCAATGACTTGGTTCGCACACAAATCTCTAGCACGTTTCGTACTGTCTGCAAAAAACCCTGAAGCTGACATTACAGATACAGTAGAAGAACACTTCGGTAAGACCGGCGCAAACCTTATTACTTTCGCTTACTTTTTCGCTATCTACCCAATCGTTCTGATTTACGGTGTTGGTATCACAAACACTGTTGATTCTTTCCTAGTAAACCAAATGGGCATGGAGTCTATTCCTCGTCCTCTTCTTTCTGGTGCACTTATTCTTGCTATGACAGCGGGCGTTGTATTCGGTAAAGATCTAATGTTGAAAGCAACTTCAGCAATGGTTTACCCACTAGTATTCATCCTACTAGCACTGTCTTTCTACCTAGTTCCAGATTGGAACACTTCAATGATGGAAGTAACGCCTGAATGGTCAACAATGCCTTCTGTTATCTGGCTTGCAATTCCAATCATCGTGTTCTCTTTCAACCACAGCCCAATCATCTCTCAGTTCTCTAAAGAGCAACGTCGTGTATACGGTGAAAACGCAGTTAAGAAAACTGACGCTATCACTGGCGGTGCGGCAATGATGCTAATGGGTTTCGTTATGTTCTTCGTATTCTCTGTTGTACTTTCTCTATCTCCAGAGCAACTAGCAACAGCGCAAGCACAAAACATCTCTGTACTTTCTTACCTAGCTAACGTTCACGAGTCTCCACTTATCTCTTACATGGGTCCTCTAGTAGCGTTCGCAGCAATCACTTCTAGCTACTTCGGTCACTTCCTAGGTGCTCACGAAGGTCTTGTTGGTCTAATCAAGTCTCGCTCTGGTTCTTCAGTAAGCACTATCGAAAAAGTATCTCTAGCGTTCATCGTTGTGACTACTTGGATTGTTGCGGTAGTTAACCCAAGCATCCTAGGCATGATTGAAACAATGGGTGCTCCAATGATTGCAGCTATCCTGTTCCTAATGCCTGTATTCGCGATGAACAAAGTACCAGCAATGGCTAAGTACAAAACTTCAGCACCTGTACAAATCTTTACAGCTTTATGTGGTCTAGCGGCTATTAGTTCTGTAATCTACGGCGCTCTTTAATCTATAAGCAGCTTTTATAAGATGCCTTTCATCTTATATCGCGAGATTAGACACAAAATATAATGATAATAAATGAGCCTCCCTACTCCCCTTGGGAGGCTCTCTTTTTGAGGTAATCGCTATGATTAGTGTATTTGATATCTATAAAATCGGTGTTGGTCCATCGAGCTCGCACACAGTTGGACCAATGAAAGCGGGTAAAGAATTTATTGATGACCTACGTTCAATGGGAAAATTGCGCGACATCACTAAAATCACCGTGGACGTATATGGATCACTATCACTGACAGGGAAAGGTCACCACACAGATATCGCAATCATCATGGGTCTTGCTGGCAATACTCCTGAGCGTGTTGATATCGATTCTATCCCGGGCTTTATTGCTCGCGTAGAAGAAACTGAACGCCTTCCTGTTGGCATGCACTGTCACACAGTTTCGTTCCCTCGCGATGGTGGTATGAACTTCCATACTAGCAACCTTTCTCTACACGAGAACGGCATGAGCATCCACGCGTGGATTGACGACGAAGTTGCATACTCAAAAACTTACTACTCAATTGGTGGTGGTTTCATCGTTGACGAAGAGAACTTCGGCAAAGAAGAAGAGAACCCAATCAAAGCACCTTACGAATTCACAACAGCTGAAGAGCTAGTTAATCAGTGTAAAGACAGCGGTCTTTCTATCAGCACTCTGGTTATGAAAAACCAAGCAGCTTTCCACTCCGACGAAGAGTCTCGTACTTACTTCGCAAACATCTGGAAAACAATGCGTGAGTGTATGGATCGCGGTATGAATACTGAAGGTATCCTGCCTGGTCCACTGCGTGTTCCTCGCCGTGCTGCTGCACTACGCCAACAGCTAATGACTTCAGAAAAAACAACAAACGATCCAATGTCTGTTGTTGACTGGGTAAACATGTTCGCATTCGCAGTAAACGAAGAGAACGCAGCTGGCGGTCGTGTAGTTACTGCACCAACAAACGGCGCATGTGGCATCATCCCTGCTGTTCTGGCTTACTACGATAAGTTCATCCAAACTGTGACTGAGAAAGACTACATCCGTTACTTCGCGGCTTCTGGCGCTATCGGTGGTCTTTACAAGCGTAATGCTTCTATCTCTGGTGCAGAAGTTGGCTGTCAGGGTGAAGTTGGCGTGGCATGTTCTATGGCTGCTGCTGGTCTTGCTGAGCTTATGGGTGGTAGCCCTGAGCAAGTATGTATGGCTGCGGAAATCGCAATGGAGCACAACCTAGGTCTAACATGTGACCCAGTTGCTGGCCAAGTACAAGTACCATGTATCGAGCGTAACGGTATTGCTGCTGTAAAAGCAATCAACTCAACTCGTATGGCACTTCGTCGTTCTTCAGCTCCTACTGTTTCTCTAGATAAAGTTATCGAAACAATGCTAGAAACCGGTAAAGACATGAACGCTAAATACCGTGAGACATCTCAAGGTGGTTTGGCTGTTAAGGTTGTTTGTTAATCGACTCTCGCTAACAAACAAGCAAAAAAAGGAACGCATATGCGTTCCTTTTTTTATATCTCAATATCAGCTGCTGTTCAGCACAGCAATGGTTAAATCACTTGAGAGATAAGTAAGAAGCAACCAAACAACAATGAGAAAAGCATCATTGGTTTGCCACCTTCTGCGCTGTACCTGTCTTCTGCTACTTTCATAAAGCGTTGCTTGTGAACCATGACCAGAGGTACGAATACCGCCAAGAACACCAGAATGATGCCAGCGTAGTTCAGCACTTGTAGAAACTTATCCGCAGCCAGCAGTGAACCCGCTAACGGTAGGATAAAGCTAATGCAGTAAGTCACCGCCGTGTTCTGGTTGAACATATCTCGGTTTTGGTTGAATAGCGACATAGCCACACCAAAGAACGAAGTCAGCAGAGCCAAACCAGTGAAGATAGATAGCACGGTACCAACCCATGGCGACTGAGCTTCAAATGCAGCCATCAAGTCAGATACATTGTGGAAGCTTCTAAACTGCTCTTCACTCAAGTTACCTACCACGGCAAACAACCAACATAGGTAGCACACTAAAGGAATAAGCGAGCCTACAATCACCATATTACGAAGCTGCTTATCGGTCGCTTCATGGTTGTAAGAAACCAATGTTGGAATCACCACCATGAAACCAAAGCTAGTGAACAAGATTGCACTCGTTTTAATTAGGTCTACATGATTGTTACTCGTTACCTGCATTAAGTTATCTTGCGTCATGCTTGGCGCTAAAAACGCCATCGTTGCAAACAAACTTGCTAGCATCACGAAGAACAGTGCACGGTTGAGCTTATCAATCACGCCTGTTCCACTCGCCACAACAGCACCGGCAATCAAGGTAAAAGTAATTTGACTCGTTGTTGCAGTAATATCGACACCGAGGTTAGACAGCAGCTTACTCAGCAAATCACCTGCACCTAAGATGTAAGCCATTAGCAAGCAAATCAGTAAGGCGTAAAGCAGACCATTGGTGATCAGCTGCCCTTGTTTGCCTAGTGTCTTTCTAGCGATAGAGTTTAATCCTAAGCCACCACCCGCTTTGATGGTTGCTTCAAGAAGTAGTAATGCGGCATAAGTGGTACCGAAACAGATCAGAACCATTAGCAGTGTGCCGTAAAGCAATCCGAATTGAGCTAATACCATTGGGATTGCAAGCATACCAGCACCAAGAGCGGTACCAGCGATAATTAGGGAGCTACCCATCATTTTAATATTCATTGTCTTTAACTTATTTATTTAGTTTTTAATAGGTGTAGTTCTCTGTCATCAACCAAGATGCAAAGAAAATTCGAAAGAAGTTAAGCTTTAAAACGAATATCGATAGGAGCGATAAGCGGAGTTAAATCGCGAAAAGGCAGTAGAAAACGAGTAGTACAAGCGAGAGTATAGAGAGGTGTGATCAGATGAAGAAGCCATGTTCTGATGTGGTGACCCTTCTGTGGGTTCGATGATCGGTGATGTAATCTTGAATTTCATGTATGTGTCCAATATCAATAAGTCACATTCCATATTATTTAAAGCAGCGTATCCGTTGCTGCCCTTCCTCTATCATTAGAGGTGACTTCATATTATCGAATGAACTCTGAAACACAACGCTATAACCACATTTTTTGCTATTAAATTGAACAAAAC
>NZ_MCYD01000497.1:0-245 GCF_002876325.1 Vibrio sp. 10N.261.52.A1 | reverse complement strand
GATAATATGTATACAGTGAAAGGGAAATAAACGTTCATCAAATAAATAGCAATAAATAAAAGGGCTGACCATGTGTCAGCCCTTTTTTGTGCTTTTTATTTTTACACTTCGCTGTAAGTGTCTGATTTTTAGTTTATTATGTGATTTTTTTTGACTTATTAAGTGCAGCTTAATAGCCAGTTAAATATTGGCGAATATTCATGATTTACCGAAGTCGTTAATATTTACTCATCGCTTCCAAGGAT
>NZ_MCYD01000496.1:0-415 GCF_002876325.1 Vibrio sp. 10N.261.52.A1 | reverse complement strand
TTATAAGATACTCATTAATTTTATTTGGAACTTTAATTTTTAACCCCTCAAAATCACTCAAAACTAATGGGTACACAACTTCTTCTTTTACATTTTTAATTGGTGAAAACTGGCCATGCCCTTTTATTAAAAGGGTATCTTTTTTATGTTTTTCATGTTCTTTGCAGTAAGATCGATATTTCAATAAGAACCTTTTTTTATCAGAGAATGCCTCTTTTTTATTTTTTTTAGAATATGGTCCCTTTATAAAAACTGCAGCTTCCTCAACCATTTTCTCATCATTTTTCAAGTCTTCTTCTAAAACAAACCTCACCGGAAACAAATCTATTTTCACAGGACGGAAAAAGCCTTCTTCACTTTCGGAAAAACAACTCTTTACCCCAAAATACTCACACCAACTATCTACATTCTTACT
>NZ_MCYD01000495.1:0-274 GCF_002876325.1 Vibrio sp. 10N.261.52.A1 | reverse complement strand
AATTAATATATGCAATATTTATTAAATGCATTGATTACTTATTTATTTGGTGTATCAAGCGCTTGTTTTTATTGAACCAACATCCCAGAATTAAACTGGTCTTACCTGTTGGTTTTATTGCTTATGCCTTGGTGTGTATGGGGGTGCTCGTTGATTATTACCCTTAATTAAAATAAGGTTATGGCATTTGTTTACTTTAAATAAATCATAAAATGAAAGTTTGTTTAATTTTATTTAAACTTTCTTACTGGTCTGAGTTGTGGATTCCCATAAT
>NZ_MCYD01000494.1:0-386 GCF_002876325.1 Vibrio sp. 10N.261.52.A1 | reverse complement strand
GTAAATACTCAGGAGCAACCCATTCATTTGAGTTTAGGACAACTTTAGCGCTGTCTAAAGCGAGGCAAAGGAATTCGTAAACAACTTCAAAACAAAAAATAAAACTGAATATAGCTAATAGTGTCCAAACTATAAGGTTTACTGTTTGTTGTACAACGAGTGGTAAAGATTCACTCTTAAAAAATCGTTTCTCACTTATCCTTTTCAAGAGGTTAGCCACAAAAATAGGCACAATAATTGATAAAAAAACAGAAGATGACACAAACGCTTCGAAAAAATTATCATCATGTTTAGTTAGCGAGACAGCTTTCATTAAAATAAACATGGTCGAAAGTGATGGTGTTATAACCATTGCTCGCGACAGTTTATATTTGTTACTTAAAAAC
>NZ_MCYD01000493.1:0-520 GCF_002876325.1 Vibrio sp. 10N.261.52.A1 | reverse complement strand
TTTTTATTCGTGTTTATTTTTTTATAAACCGTATTATAAAGTTTTTCTAAATCCTGAAGTAGATCATATGTTCTATCACGCTCCCTTGAGCTGCTTGATGTGACTATGAACTCTAGAGTATTTGCTATTTTATTGTAAGTTGAGGGGGTTTTATTTGGGCATATATTTATTAAAGGATTAAGGTGTTTGGTTTTGCTTAATAAATCATTCATATCTTCTATGATTTTTAAACTATTTTTGCTTTGTTTTATGTCGATATCTGAAGGCTTTTTAGCTTCTTTAAAAGAAAAGTCAATTACAGGGTAACAAATATGGTTTGAATCGTTTTCACATATAGCACGAATCATTACAAGGAAAAAGTAAATAGCTCTAGGTTGTTCATGTAACCAACCAATATAATCATCAAGTTCATCCTTTATATTTTTAGATAGTGAAAAAATATCATCAATAAAATCACCTAGTACTTCCACTTCTTCTTTGTTTAAATTTCCAGAATCTAAGATTTCCCTATCTATATTCT
>NZ_MCYD01000492.1:0-5555 GCF_002876325.1 Vibrio sp. 10N.261.52.A1 | reverse complement strand
GATGGCGCGTTGTATGGAGCGCGGTTTTGAAACTGAGGGGATCTTGGATGGTGGATTAAACGTCACTCGCCGAGCCCCAAACCTACTGAAGAAGTTAGAAGCGAATGCTGCAGTTGAGAACGATCCAATGGAAATCATGGACTGGATTAACTTGTTTGCCTTTGCAGTCAGTGAAGAGAATGCGGCTGGTGGTCAGGTAGTCACATCTCCAACCAATGGTGCTGCTGGTGTGATTCCGGCTGTATTGATGTATTACCATCGCTTCATTAAAGAGTTGGATACCAAGCAGTTAAAAGACTTTTTAGCGGTATCGGGCGCGATCGGTATTTTGTACAAAACCAACGCTTCCATTTCAGGTGCCGAAGTAGGGTGCCAAGGAGAGGTGGGCGTTTCATCTTCTATGGCGGCTGCAGGTTTAACTGCACTGCGCGGTGGTAGTAATGAGCAGATTTGTATTGCTGCAGAGATTGCGATGGAACATTCACTCGGTATGACATGTGACCCAATTGGTGGCTTAGTACAAGTACCGTGTATTGAACGAAATGCTATGGGTGCGATGAAGGCGATTAATGCGTCTCGCATGGCATTGAAACGCAATAGCAAATCTTTGATATCGTTGGATAAGGTCATCGCGACCATGTATCAAACGGGTAAAGACATGAACAAGAAATATCGTGAAACGTCACTCGGTGGTTTAGCCTTGATCCATCTAGCTCACCCTTGTGAATAGAAAGCGTAATTAAACGATATTCGTTGCAAACAAAGCCCAGCCCCTAAGTTTCAGAAACCTAGGGAGCTGGGCTTGTGTTTTGCTGAAAGAAAAGGGCTACCAGCAGAAGTGAACTAGTCCTCAAGAGGAAGTTGATAGCTGTTTTTTAATTCTTTCACTGAGATGTTGGATTGAATGGCACTCACGCCTTTCACTCGTCTGATCGAGCTAATACGCTCAAAGTACTCTTCTAAATCTTTTGCTAATACTTGCACCATGTAGTCTGCACCGCCTGCGATACAGTGACACATAGGAATCCAATCGGTAACGGCAACAAACTCTTCGAATGGTTCTGTGTTTTCAACTTCGTGGTTTCCGAGCGTGACTAAGGTAAAACCTGCCACATGAAAGCCTAATTTCTTACGATTCAGCTTGGCGGCATAACCGTCGATATAGCCTGTCTCTTCCATACGTTTCCATCGGCGCCAGCAAGGGGTTTCGCTGAGGTTTACCTTCTCGGCGAGCTTACTGTTACTCATGCGCCCGTCTTGTTGAATATGTCCTAAGATAGCGATATCTGTGTCATCTAATATTTCTTTAGTGGATTCTTTCTGTTTCATGGTCTTTTCAGAAAAATTTTGCTCAAATTTGCATTGATATTAGCCTATATAGCAATTTAATTCCTAGTCGAATCTGTAAACTCTCTCCCTATCAATACTTTACTTATTAGGAGTGAGAGGAAATGAGCTCTCAATTAATGCTGGCGTTTTTGCTATTTTCAACATCGATTGCAATTACACCTGGGGCAGGAAATATCGCATTACTTGGGATTTCAAGTCGTTACGGGTTTACTGCAACTTTGCCTTTTATCTCTGGGAACGCTTTTGGCATCATCATCGTACTGGCGGGGTCCAGTGTCGGTTTGGTGAGCCTGTTCACTCTTTACCCAGAGCTATACAACATTTTGAAGTACGCGGGTGCGGCTTATTTGTTGTTCATGGCGTGGTCGATTGCCAATATGCAAATCGAAGAGAGTACTACCGATAACCGTTCGGGCTTTGTGTCAGGTGTGTTGGTTCAGGTGTTGAACCCTAAAGGTTGGATTGCTTCGTTAACTGTGTTTTCTCAGTTCATCACTCCGAACGCAGACTATCTGATTCAAGTGGTGACCATTATTGCAGGCATGGTGATCACGGGCGTACCGTGCATGTTGGTGTGGGCGTATTGCGGTACGATGCTTAAAAAGCTGCTTCAATCACCAAAACAGATGATGGTGGTAAACCGTTGTTTGGGCGGAAGCCTCGCACTAGTGGTTGCTTTTATGCTTTATCAACCAGCATAAAAATTACAACGAAAAAAACCACTCCTAAATCCATAGGAGTGGTGTCTAAATATCGACAAAGTCGTTAACAATAATCGGTAAGTTAATAATAACTAATAAGTTAACAAGAACACTTAAGGAATTTTGTTTACAAGATTAAGCGGTTTCAGCCTCTTTAACTGGAGCTGGGTTACGGATTAGGTGGTCAAATGCGCCTAGACTTGCTTTAGCACCTTCTCCCATCGCAATGATGATCTGTTTGTAAGGTACGGTTGTTACGTCACCTGCTGCAAATACACCTTTCATTGATGTTGCGCCATGAGCGTTAATCTCAATCTCACCGCGTGGTGAAAGCTCAACCTTCGAACCTTTCAACCATTCGCTGTTCGGCATTAGACCGATTTGAACGAAGATACCCGCGAGTTCAATTTGTTTCAGTTCATCCGTGTTACGGTCTTTGTATTCCAGACCGGTTACGCGGTTGCCATCACCCAACACTTGTGTCGTTTGAGCCATTTTGATGATTTCGATGTTTGGTGTTGCGTTCGCTTTATCAATAAGTACTTGGTCAGCGCGTAGCGTGTCTGCAAATTCAAGTACGGTTACGTGTTCCACAATGCCTGCTAGGTCAATAGCGGCTTCAATACCTGAGTTACCACCGCCGATAACGGCTGTTTTCTTGCCTTTGAACAGTGGGCCGTCACAGTGTGGGCAGTAAGCCACGCCTTTGTTGCGGTATTCTTGTTCACCCGGAACGTTCATTTCACGCCAGCGTGCACCTGTACTGGTGATAACAGAGCGAGCTCGCAGTGTTGCGCCACTCTCTAATTCAACGTGGATGTAGCCGTCATTCGTGTCTTCCGCAGCAATGATGTTGGCAGCACGCTGCTCAGTCATTACTTCTACACCGTACTCTTTTACGTGCTCTTCTAGGCTAGCCACTAGCTTAGGACCTGTCGTCGCTTTGACTGAGATAAAGTTCTCAATCGCCATGGTATCCATTACCTGACCTCCAAATCGGTCAGCAACAACACCTGTTCGAATGCCTTTACGTGCTGCATAAATTGCTGCTGAAGAACCTGCAGGGCCACCACCCACAACTAACACGTCAAATGGTGCTTGTTGATTTAGGTTTGCTGCTTTCTTTTCCGCTGCGCCTGAGTCTACTTTATTAAGGATCTCAGCCAGTGACATACGGCCTTGACCGAATAGTTCACCATTAATGAACACGCTTGGTACTGCCATGATATCGCGAGATTTCACTTCCTCTTGGAATGCTGCGCCATCAATCATGGTGGTCTTAATCAACGGGTTAATCGCTGACATCATGTTGAATGCCTGAACAACTTCTGGACAGTTCTGGCACGATAGTGAGATGAAAATTTCTACATTCAGCTCTTGATCTAATTCTTTAATTTGCTCGATTACGTCAGCTTCAAGCTTGATTGGGTGACCGCCACTGTGAAGCAGTGCCAGTACCAGTGACGTGAACTCGTGACCCATTGGTAAACCGGCGAAACCGATCGCTGTGCCTTTCTCTTGGTTCACTACCTGCATGATAGGGCTGCGCGTGCTTGCGTTATCATCGCGTGTTACTTCAATTTTGTCCGTTAAAGACGCGATGTCGTTTGCTAGGTTTTGGAGTTTGTTTGCGGTATCGCTGTCATCTAGGCTCAGCACTAACTGAACATTGGTTTTTAGGTTTTCTAGGTATGCTTTTAGCTGCTGCTTCATTGCTTGATCTAACATAATCGTGCCTGCTCTTAAATTCTGTGTCTTGGTATTGACCAATACCTTCTTGCTGAAAAAGGAAAATAAAAAGGGGGCGCAAGTCGGCAAATTGAATGTGGTGTTGCTGCTTTGAAAGGGTGGCGCGCAACTGCCCTTTAGGAGGGAGGCCGAAGCGCGCCTGTAGAACCGTTTTATTTGTTCTTTTTAGATAGGCTTAGATTAAATCTTACCTACTAGGTCTAGAGATGGTGCTAGTGTCTCTTCGCCTTCTTTCCATTTAGCTGGGCAAACTTCACCTGGGTTAGCTGCTACGTATTGTGCTGCTTTAACCTTACGTAGTAGGTCTTCAGCGTCACGACCGATACCTTCAGCAGTGATTTCCATTGCTTGGATAACGCCTTCTGGGTCGATTAGGAACGTAGCACGGTCTGCTAGGCCTTGACCTTCACGCATTACGTTGAAGTTGTTTGTGATAGTGCCTGTTTGGTCGCCTACCATGAAGTATTCGATAGTGCCGATTTTGTCAGAAGTATCGTGCCATGCTTTGTGAGAGAAGTGAGTGTCAGTTGATACTGAGTAAACTTCTACACCGCGAGATTGAAGCTCTGCGTATTTTTCTTGTAGGTCAACTAGCTCAGTTGGACATACGAAAGTGAAGTCTGCTGGGTAGAAGAAGAATACTGCCCACTTGCCTTTAACGTCTTGCTCAGTGATTTCTACGAACTCGCCGTTTTTGAATGCTGTTGCGTTGAATGGTTTGATTTCTGTGTTGATCATGTTTGGACTCTCTTTCTAATTTGTAGTGTTTAACGCTATCCCGCGTCGATGGAGATATATTGCATCCGCACCGAAAATTAGTGAAATCGGACATTTCTATAGATTCAATAGGTGATTCCTATCTTTGAAATGAGAAAGTTATCGACAAAAGCTATCAAACGTCGGCAACACCCAATTTGAGTGACTATGCTCTTTAGGTTGTTCTCTATATTAGGCTTATCTCTATTAGCGTGAGCGCCTATGTATAGTGCGAGTATCTATGTAGCGTTTCTTGAAGTGGGTTAGGATCTCATTGAAGCTATTGATAACATAAAATTATTATTAATATAAATTATGATAATTTCATCTAATTGATGGCTCTATCTATACTCTCTCCATCGAAACGAAATACAGAAGCTGAGCTTCGAAAGTACAGAATTAAAAAAGAATTGGAGAAAGTTATGAAAATGAATCACGTAGGCATCATGGTTGGCGATATGGACAAAGCAGTAGAGTTTTACACTAAAGCTTTAGGTCTAAGAGTCGTAATGAATAAGACTAAGGTGATGGAAGAGCGTGAATCAGCAATAGGCCGTATGTGTATCGCTGTATTTGGTGAAGGCTTCAAAGGCTTTAACATTGCTCACCTAGTAACTTCAGACGGTATCGGTGTTGAGATGTTTGAAATGGTTGACCGCCAAGAGCGTCACGAAGTAGATTTCTCTCGCCTAGGCATTTTCCACTTCTGTCTGCAACTTCCAAAAGAGCAATTTGATTCAGCTATCAAGCGCGTTGAAGAGTATGGCGGTAAAGTACGTATGGATATCCACCGTTACCACCCAGAAGACGAACTAAAACAAGCGCAAATGGTTTACCTAGAAGACCCGTTTGGCAACCTATTCGAGTTCTACTCTCACTCATACGAAGATACGTACGCGACAGATTACGAGTAATCGCGTTACTGCCTTCCATAAGGTAGAACGACCGAAACACCCCCGAAGAGGATTGGTAGAGATACCAATCCTTTTTTGTGTTTGG
>NZ_MCYD01000491.1:0-307 GCF_002876325.1 Vibrio sp. 10N.261.52.A1 | reverse complement strand
AAACTCATTTATTTTAAAATCTAAATTTACGATAAAGTGGTCAGACAAAGGTAATTAATCTACGCCAATCTCTTCATACGACACGCCAATACATAATATTTACAATTAAAAAAAATAAAGACCCTCGCCATAATAACAGCATGCACTCGCGTGATTAATGATCAACAATCGATCCAAAATCCAGATACGCAATCCTCCCCTACCAACATTAGATACCCATTAAGGAAACAACAATTGTAAGTAATTTGGCGACAAGTAAAACAACACTAAAAAATTATTGATAATAATATTCACGCGATGTACATTC
>NZ_MCYD01000490.1:0-324 GCF_002876325.1 Vibrio sp. 10N.261.52.A1 | reverse complement strand
ACTTTACGACACAACGGCTAAGCCCTACTTAAGTCACAAAAAACAGCAAAACCCACCAAAAAACCACACCAAACCAACCAAAAACAAACCCAATAGCGCAAAAAAACTCTCATAAACGTGGTATTTTTCTTGCTTCATACCGACAAAAAACCTCACTGAGAGTAAAACATGGTCCACAATCGCTACCGAGAACTAATAAAACATTCAACAATAGAAGACCTAAAGAAATATATAACCATTATCGAAACTAGACGCGATAATAATAGAAAAACAAAAGACTTAAATGAACGTAACAAACCCCAACTAGAGTTCTTATTAAAAGCT
>NZ_MCYD01000489.1:0-294 GCF_002876325.1 Vibrio sp. 10N.261.52.A1 | reverse complement strand
CCGATATGTCATTACAAAAAAAACAACCCAAAGTATCGCTGAACATTAAAATTCCATCAGAGTTAGATTTTCGCCTAAAACGAGCGAGAAAAGCAGCGCGTGCTCAGGGCTTAATGTTTAACGTATCTCAAGAAGTTGAGAAGTTTCTTGAGAAGGAAATAAAGAAAGTGGAACGCCAACTATCAATCGATGAAGAGATTAAGAATAACCTCGAGGATCTTGGTGGGCTTAATATAGATAAAATGATGAAATCAATGGATTAATCAAAACACTAGCGTATTGATTAAGGTGATT
>NZ_MCYD01000488.1:0-455 GCF_002876325.1 Vibrio sp. 10N.261.52.A1 | reverse complement strand
CTCGTAGTCTATTTCTAACATTTGGGGTAGCGCTTGACCGTTATGATAGAACTTACCAATATGGTCAGAAATATATATAGGATTGAGTTCTACTATTAAGTTGTTTATTATTTCGGCCATTTTTTTCAACTCTAGTTCGTCTCTGTGGAGAAACTGAGAGTTCATGATATGAAACGCACAGAGTCGCCCATCAAGGATTTTTTTTATAGAGTTTGTGTCTGTTGTTAAAAAGTTATCTATTAATAGCTCAACAAATTCTATGTCTCTATTATCGAATAACTCCTTCATGCAGGCCAATTCTCTTTGTCCTGACCAGTTAATACCTACTTTCATTGTTGTTTATAATCTACGAATTCTGTAAATGACTGAATAAAATGTATAGAGTTTTTTTCTATTAATGAGTCCATATCATCGATTGAAAGTGCAATTCTCTTATCCACATTGATGACATATTC
>NZ_MCYD01000487.1:0-324 GCF_002876325.1 Vibrio sp. 10N.261.52.A1 | reverse complement strand
AAACTCTCTTAAGTCAAAGTTATCTCTGTTATTACTAATATTCTTATTTTTATCAGCAGCCCGACGCTAAATACGGGATTTTCACTTGTATTAACAGGCAGCTATCGGTATTTTCGTTTGAACACAACATAAAAATGCTGGAGCAGCAATGACTCAAGAAAATCAAAGCACTTTGCACCCAGAACTAGTCTTAGGCGATGTGCTGCCTTCTTATAACGATAATAATAATTCCAACCACTTATACGTCTCTCTCTCTGAATTGGTCATGGATCGTGTCTTCTACCATCCAAGTATTGAAAGCCATTTAGATACACTTTCTGATAT
>NZ_MCYD01000486.1:0-353 GCF_002876325.1 Vibrio sp. 10N.261.52.A1 | reverse complement strand
GAATATAGTTCTATTTGGGAATTGTTAAGCAGATGTTTTTTAGCCATATATATGAAATTAAGAGCGTGTTATGTTTCTGATTTGAAAGAATAATCTTACAGTTCAAATAAAAAAGTTGGCGAAAATCAGAAGCTTGGCATACACTTTCCTTGTAAATGACCTTATCTCATTGATTGAATAGGGTAAATGCTTTGGCGCTACTGGCGATAGTAGCAATGATTAACATAGCTTTGAGGAAAGTTTTATGGCACTCACGAAGGCCGATTTGGCTGAGAACCTGTTTGAGACACTCGGATACAGCAAGCGGGATGCCAAGGAAACGGTTGAAGTGTTTTTCGAAGAAGTTCGTAAAG
>NZ_MCYD01000485.1:0-404 GCF_002876325.1 Vibrio sp. 10N.261.52.A1 | reverse complement strand
AGATATAACTCTCCATGCGCGACTAGAATCAACGCTTTCTTTGAAAGCTTTGAGTTCTATTATCTCTCTTTCATAAGAATCGCGAATATCTTTAATTTCATTTTTTAAAAGTTTCACTTCATGCTCTTTTTTGAAAAAACAATCGTTAACATCTTTAAGCAACTCATCTTTTTCCAAAATTAACTCATCCTTTTCTGAAACTAACTCATCAAGATATTTAACTCTATTGCTAATTAAATTTTTCTCTTCAGAACATTGACTATATCCGGTATATAAAAACCTAACAATCTTAATAATGTCTGAAGCTTCAAATCTCTTGATTAGCTCTAACAACTCTTTTTCGTGTAGTTTAAATTTGTCTAATGATACTCTCACGAATAAAGATAAATAGCTAACTTCATACT
>NZ_MCYD01000484.1:0-334 GCF_002876325.1 Vibrio sp. 10N.261.52.A1 | reverse complement strand
ATTAATATCTTCGGAAAAAATATTATTGCTGGAAAGGGCCATTAAAATAACACAACAAACAGTTGAGGTTACTAAAACAAAGAACAATGACCAAACTAGAATACCGTTTAGCTTAAAACATTTATTTCCAACACGATATTTTGATATCTCACGTATAATAAGCTCTGGAAGTCCAGCCGTAGCGGGAAGTACCGATATTGCAATTATTGATAGTATCAGGCTATATTTTCCGTATTCTTCGGGCCCTAGGAGCCTGGCAAAAAATATACCGCTAACAATTGTGCATAATTGTCCACTTATTCTTAAACCAGCTGTACCAGCGAACGTCTTTAAC
>NZ_MCYD01000483.1:0-277 GCF_002876325.1 Vibrio sp. 10N.261.52.A1 | reverse complement strand
TGGGGGTCAGTTCAATAAAGGGCTTTTTTAATACCTCCGACTTGCTCCTTCCCTTGTAAGAGACTTTTCAAAACCTCCCAAAAACAAGCGTTACATCAAAGCTCATCTATTTTAGCTATCAATTTAACCGCCAATCTATATGCCTTTTCAAACTCAAAAATCATCAACTTATACCCAAAAGACGACAAAACACGAATTATTGTAAATTTATTGTAAAAATTTCTTTGACGGCATTAATTTTATGTATAGGGTTATCAATAAGACGTGGTAAGCCGAA
>NZ_MCYD01000482.1:0-220 GCF_002876325.1 Vibrio sp. 10N.261.52.A1 | reverse complement strand
GTTTTTGAGACGATTCTGCTACAAGAGAAATAGGCTCACCACTCACAGTCTCTTGAAATTTTTCAAGTTTTTCAAAATCACCGTCAGGCCTTTCCCCATCAGCGCTCACAGGCTGTGAAACCATAAAACAAGTAGTTAGGAGCAGAGGTAAAAGGATTTTATAATTTTGACCCAGCATAAATGTTACCAAGTGTTTGAATGTTTATTAACAATATTATAA
>NZ_MCYD01000481.1:0-2669 GCF_002876325.1 Vibrio sp. 10N.261.52.A1 | reverse complement strand
CTCTAAATCACGCGTCATCTGTTTGATCTGTTCTTCTTTCTGAACGATTGAAGATTCGATCTTCGCTTTGTCTGCTGCTGAGTCGATATCGACAAGCGTGTAAATCACGTCGCCTTGCTTTACCAATTGGTTGTGGTCAACGAACACTTCATCAATTTGCTGGCCGAAGATCGGTGACATTACTGCATGCGGCGCTTTTACCGTTGATGAGTTGGTCATATCTACCGGAGCCCAGAGACGAGAAACAATTGCCAATAGGCCTAGAATCACCACGCCACCAATCGCGGCCCAAGTGTAGTTCTTAATTGTTTTCTTTAGTGCGCCAGTCGCAAACAGGGACCATACAATCAGAATGTATGGGATCATCATCTCTTTCATTATGCGGCCTCTTTTCCAGTTGCTGTCTGCTCAGACTTAGTTTCTTCTGCTTGTTCACTATCGGACTTTTGAAGCTTCGGTTGAATACCACGGCGAATGACATCACTGATCGATTGACCGATGTGTTTCCAGTTAGCGAGAGCAATGACTAGAGCGATAACCCAGAACGTCTTGTTAATGAATAAGCCACAAAGCGAGAGTGCAAATACAATCTGTACATGGGCACTTTTGTGCTCTTTCGCCTTGTGCACACCGAGCTCATGGATTTGCCACATACCGTAGATAGCAGCGAATACAACCGCGAGAGTTACGGAGAACAAGTAACCGGAGAAGTACTCGCTTTGGAAGAAGTTCATCATCATTTCGTTCGGGTGGTTATTGAACTGAGAAAGGTCGATGTCTTTGGAGTGAATTGTACCCATAGGAGCAAGCGCCCAAGCACCAGCAAACATCAGGACCATAAATAGGCAGAATTTGACGAGAACCATCACGACGGCCCAAACTTTCTGCAGAACAATTTTAAGAATTTTCATATCTCAACCTAAATAATAAGGAGAGAGAAAGTGCAGTCTTGGTACAAGACTTTTAGATGACATCTGCAAGAGGTGTTGAATACCAGTGAGCGATACCGCCGACTGAAATCAAAAGTATTAGATGACAATTAAAAATCGCTTTGCCCAAAGAGACAACGCATTCTCGCGAAAACAGTGCTAAAAACACCGAGCGAAATCATTCTTAAACTAGAGTCAACCATTGCGAAGTTCGGTTGTTACAGTAGCTTTTTGCGCCGTCGTCCATGGTGCTTGCAACACTGTTATCTACACATTTTTAGGTTTTCTATATCGCTTAAGAATTGATTTGTTGGCGAAATAATAGGAAGTGTGAAGGGCGCTATCTACCCAGTATGGCGATATTGAACTATCGTAATTACGATAGGTTTAAGGGGTATTAGAACGGTAATTGGATTTATTTGAACGGGCTCAAACTCGGCTTATAAAATATGTCTACTAAATTAGCCTGGATCATAGAATCGGTTATAAAAGTATCAATAAGTCTGAAAAAAATATTGGACACTCCGAATAGTCTAGGGTGGGGTTTGAGTAGATTAAGCTATTCTGGCACAACGAATAGCGTTGGATTCCCAGTCTGACGAATGTGGCAGCTATTCGTCACAGTGAGTTGTTCTTATATTTCTGCTCTTTACCACATGTTGCTCTATTCTCGGTTTGGACAAATGAGCGATAATTAGCCGTTTTATTCTATCGGTTTTACGATAATATGATTCAATCTATCGCCTATTGAGTAAAGAATCATGAGCAACGACATTCCGAATTTTAACTTGTTAGCTGTATTTTCTGCGGTGATGGAGCAGGGCAGTCTGAGCAAAGCCGCCGATCACTTGAATACTAACCAATCGACAATAAGTACCTCCTTGGCGCGGTTAAAGAAGGAAGTTGATCAAGAGTTGTTTGTGCGCAAGGGGCGAGGAGTAGTCCCCACAGCCTATTCACAAAGCCTATACGAGCAGATCAAAGCGCCGATACAAGAACTCAACGGCGTTTTCCAAGGCATGGCAACGTTTGATGAAATGACAGCGGAGCGCAAGTTCGCGGTGTCGATTCCAGAGCACTTGCAATGGCTATTGTTGAATCGGTTCTTGGACTTACCAAACCAAGGGCTATCGTTAGAGGTGTATGATCAAGCGGACTCGGACGATCAAGTGCACGAAGATCTGTTAACGCAAAAGTTTGATGCGATGATCGATATTGTACTGCCAGAACACCCAAGCACGATGAGTGAGAAGCTATACGAGAGTGAGGTGGTGATTATTTGCAGAAACGGTCACCCTAGGATCAAAGGCGAGCTCACTCTCGATCAGTACTTGAATGAGAAGCATGCCGTGCTTGATCGAACGCGCCGACAAGTGAGAAGCCTCAATCATTACACATCACTGGATTTGTCCCAGAGAAAGATCATGATCCATGGCAGTTCTCTGTTCAGCAATTTATTACTGTGCAGTCAATCCGATTGCATTACAGTAGCCCCCCTTTCTATGGCGATTCAGTTCAAAGAGCGCCTCGATTTACAAATTTTCAAACCCCCATTTGATTGTCAGCCTATTCCTCATCACCTGATCTGGCTAAAAAAACAGAATAATGATCCCGCACATAAGTGGCTCCGAGAGCAGGTTATTAATACGGTAGAAGAGATGTCAAAGGTGTTGAACAGTTGGAAGGCTTCATACTAGCGTTACTTGCAACTTTGATATTTTCTTCAGATTAACCCTTTAT
>NZ_MCYD01000480.1:0-389 GCF_002876325.1 Vibrio sp. 10N.261.52.A1 | reverse complement strand
TTGCTGAGGGCTAGGTTCATTCAACTCTAGAATATTGTCGAGTGGGAAAATACCTTCGAAGCCATAAGCTTCACAAATCTTCTTCTTTTGATCACCGATAGAGACAGCGTCAGTTAGAAATACTTCTGGTCCTGCTAGATAAATGCGTTTCAACGTTTAACTCCTGATTAGCAACAATGCTTGGGTTTGTGCTGATATTTTTATCTATTGGATTGTTTAAGTAATAACCGAAAGTACACGGTTTGCTAACGTGTGGTTTTGGTGTGTTTTTAGCTTTATGGTTTAAAAAACGACTCGTTGGTACTGTTTTGCTTAAGCTCATAATTTGAATATTACTTTGAGGCTGCTTTGTGGTCACTTAAGGCAAGAGTGTGACGGTGAGTAGAATG
>NZ_MCYD01000479.1:0-224 GCF_002876325.1 Vibrio sp. 10N.261.52.A1 | reverse complement strand
GACATTGAATCAAGGTGATTCGTCAGGAGGCAGCTCATCGTTTCTTATTCTTTTTATACTCTGCTTACTCTCCAGGTTACGAATGAAGTGTTGAAATAAAACCATAATATAATTATGCATATACGGAAAGGGCTACGATTATTAGCCCTTTTTTGTGTCTTGCAAAACCTCATTTCAGAATAAAAACAGCGTATTTTGTCGCATTTTTTTGAATTAAGTAATAT
>NZ_MCYD01000478.1:0-404 GCF_002876325.1 Vibrio sp. 10N.261.52.A1 | reverse complement strand
TTTTTATTGCAGCTAGAAACCCTGGCTAATCATCGGATTTCATCGCTTTCTTAATCGCAGCCTCATTTAGCGTCGCTTTTATTGGATCGGTGATTTTATCCACTAAATCGACAGGCATAGGAAATACGATGGTGGTGGTACGTTCATTCGCCACTTCGGTCAATGTCTGCATATAGCGCAATTGGATGGCGTTAGGCGCTTTGTTTAGCACATCGGCAGCTTCTCTCAGCTTGGTGGATGCTTCAAGCTCACCGGTCGCATGAATCACCTTAGCTCGGCGAGAGCGCTCGGCTTCCGCCTGTTTAGCGAGAGCGCGCACCATGCTGTCATCCAGATCGACATGCTTGATCTCAACATTGGCGATCTTGATCCCCCAGTTATCAGTGTGTTGATCAAGAATCGAT
>NZ_MCYD01000477.1:0-255 GCF_002876325.1 Vibrio sp. 10N.261.52.A1 | reverse complement strand
TCGGGTAATGAAGGTTTGCTCGTCATCGACAAAAGCCACGTAGTCGCCGTGATAGATGAACACTCGCCCACGACCTTCAACGATACAAGCCAGCTGCGGGTTCAAATCTTCTTCAAGATCTTTACTCTGATAGGTGCCAGTATCAGTGATGACGCCGCGAAGTGTCGGCAAAAAACCATAGCTACGCTTGGCTTGGTCAATCAAACTCAATTCACTGTTACTAGAAAAGTACGATGGGATTGGGCCAGCATCTTC
>NZ_MCYD01000476.1:0-275 GCF_002876325.1 Vibrio sp. 10N.261.52.A1 | reverse complement strand
ATGTATAGGGTTATCAATAAGACGTGGTAAGCCGAATATCATAGTCTTATTGGTTCACGTGCCAAAAGGATCTCCATATAAAACGTGATTAGTAGTGATATTTATCTCGCATTTCGACTTGGCTACAGAGCATTTTGTCGCTATCGAAGAAATAAATAAGCTATTGAAATATAAGACAAACACAACATAAGCAAACATAAATTAATAAAAAGACAGGGAAAACCATGAAAAACATAAGAGAATTATTTTTTGGGTTTATATTATTGTTTAGTTCC
>NZ_MCYD01000475.1:0-253 GCF_002876325.1 Vibrio sp. 10N.261.52.A1 | reverse complement strand
TTTCAGGACGAGACAAACAGATACAGAAAGCCGCTTACTGAAAAGTAAGCGGCTTTTTATTTATCGGTTGATTGTTATTCTTTAATCGATACAGTTGTTCCACTGTGTTGCTCGTATGGTCTTTTGTTGACAAACAAGCTGATGTTATCAATCGATTTTTAGTGTGCCTGTTAGCATTCGCGTTGTTACCAAAAGGTGCAATTAAATGCTTACTTTTGTATGCGCATGATTGTTTAAGTAAGTAGGCTTTACA
>NZ_MCYD01000474.1:0-209 GCF_002876325.1 Vibrio sp. 10N.261.52.A1 | reverse complement strand
AGATATAAATGATGATCAGCAAGAAATACAGTTAACGAACTGGTTGTTCTATTGCTTGTCGAATATCTTAAAGACAGAATTAACAGGATTGGCAAAGCCAGAAGGCTCCGCAGGGCGTGTTACGCCAAGAGGGTACTACTCTGAAGAAAGGTGGAACGAGAGCTGATGATCTAAGGTGTACCAAGCTAACAGGGTTAGCCATGTTGTTG
>NZ_MCYD01000473.1:0-302 GCF_002876325.1 Vibrio sp. 10N.261.52.A1 | reverse complement strand
AAACTCTGCCTCTTGTTTTAGATAGTGGCGGTGTTTTAGCTCATGAGCATATTTGATGGTGACCAATCCCCAGCTACGATGTTGAGCTTCAAATACTCGCGAGCTTAAGCGAGCAAGGTCGGTATAGCCATGTTGTTGGAGCGTACGTCTGAGCTGTTCATCAGTTGAACTCGTCTGGTTAGAAGATGCATCATCTTCGATGGGTGCAGCTCGCCTTGATGGGGAGGGCGAGCTATTAGACGGAGTGCTATTAAATTCCACTTGGCAGAGAAAACCCTGAGAAGAACCCTGGGACAAATGGG
>NZ_MCYD01000472.1:0-255 GCF_002876325.1 Vibrio sp. 10N.261.52.A1 | reverse complement strand
ATTTAAAACAGATCCGTAAAACCTATCGCAACGCGGACAACGAAACGTTAAAGGGCATCGACATTAGTATCGATTCGGGGGAATTTTTGATACTTGTCGGCCCTTCGGGGTGTGGAAAATCCACCCTAATGAATACCATTGCTGGGCTAGAAAACATTAGTTCAGGTGAAATCGTGATTGACGGTGTCGACGTGGCTCAGGTTGAACCTAAAGATCGCGACATCGCGATGGTATTCCAATCATACGCACTTTATC
>NZ_MCYD01000471.1:0-331 GCF_002876325.1 Vibrio sp. 10N.261.52.A1 | reverse complement strand
ACAATATTCATCTAAAAGGTTAATTAATCTTTCCCAATCATATTGAGGTATACAAATATCGATATCATCATCCCAAGGAATTATGCCATTCCCTCTAGCTAGCCCTAAAAGGCTTCCACCATCAAGCCAGTAGTCAATATCATTATCATCGCATACCTCAGAAATTATCCTGACTAAGTTTATCATTGCTTTTTGATGTAACTCTAGTCCTTCTCTTGTATAGTATTCAATCCCATTACTATTAACTTTTAACATGCTAACTCACTTAAATTAAAACGATTATTCTGTAATTGTTTAAAACGCTAAAGACTTTAAATATGTAACTCAAACT
>NZ_MCYD01000470.1:0-469 GCF_002876325.1 Vibrio sp. 10N.261.52.A1 | reverse complement strand
CGACTTAGTGGTGGCGTCGGTATTGATGGCGATGGGTATGATGATGTTGTCACCAATGATTGTATCTTTGCCGTTCAAGTTAATGCTGTTCGTTCTTGTTGATGGTTGGAACTTGATACTCTCCACACTCGCTGGCAGTTTTGCCTTGTAGCTGGGGGAAATCATGAATCCTGAAATATTCGTAGAGTTGTTCCGAGATGCGCTTTGGATGGTGCTAATCATGGTGTGTGCCATCATTATTCCCAGCTTGCTGATCGGTTTGGTGGTGGCTATCTTCCAAGCAGCGACCTCGATCAACGAACAAACATTGAGTTTCCTGCCGCGTTTGATTGTGACCTTATTGGCCTTGATGCTGTTTGCGCACTGGATGACTCAGATGATGATGGAGTTCTTCTTTGAGCTCATCGAACGTTTACCTCAAGTTCTGTATTAAACCGATATGGAATACCCAACGAGCCTTGTACTAGAG
>NZ_MCYD01000469.1:0-330 GCF_002876325.1 Vibrio sp. 10N.261.52.A1 | reverse complement strand
GGTTGTAGCCTTATCAAACGGTTATTTGGCTTCATCCCTACCGATCTCTGTTGTGTGTTTCGTTATTGGAGTTTTACTTTGGTACCTCAAGGTAATCGGTGCTGGCGATGTTAAGTTACTGACAGCATTGGTCGTTGGAATTCAACCTGATCTAGTCATTGCAACCTTGATTTATATAGGTTTTATGGGAGGGGGATTAGTTTTAATAATGTATATAATCGGTAAGATAAAGCGTTTCAATAGCTACAAAAAAGGTATCCCTTATGGGATACCCATTGCTTTAAGTTGTTTTATTTTCAGCACAATTTCAACACTATCAAACTAATCACA
>NZ_MCYD01000468.1:0-263 GCF_002876325.1 Vibrio sp. 10N.261.52.A1 | reverse complement strand
AGTGAGATCTACTTCAAATATATAATTTGAACTTCATCGATCAATTATTTTTTTAACCGTAATTAATCTGTGAAGTTGCTTGACCTTACTGTGACAAAGCCTTTTACTAATAGTTCACTGATGTTGATAAACGAACAAGAAATCAAGCAATGACTAGAACGCTCGCTCGCCCTTATCCGCTAGGCGCAACGCTAGGTAACACTGGCTGCAACTTCTCTATTTATTCTCCTGACTGTAAATCTCTTTCACTCGCTCTTTTTGAT
>NZ_MCYD01000467.1:0-273 GCF_002876325.1 Vibrio sp. 10N.261.52.A1 | reverse complement strand
GTTATTAGATAAGAATGTTTTTATTAATATAGAGCACAGTGATGATGTTTGGTCTGATAAAACAGAGCTCTACAACAGAGACTTCGATATACTCAAAAAACTACTAAATGAACCTATAAAGCAAAGTAGTAAAGCAAAGCATGCGCAAATGTATGCGCAATCTTATCTAAGAAAGATATTAACCCAAGAAGTAGAAAATATAGAGGAAATATCAGAGTTCTTTAATATTACACCCTCAGATCTTTTGAATGAGTGGATGGAATATGTCATCAA
>NZ_MCYD01000466.1:0-320 GCF_002876325.1 Vibrio sp. 10N.261.52.A1 | reverse complement strand
TGCACAGCCCGTTGTGCTTATCAACACATTTTCGGTAGATGCGAGTAAGCATGAAGAAACCTTAGCCTATTGGGAAAGTGCTAGGGACGTGCTAGTCCAACAACCCGGTTATATCTCTACTACGTTACATCGAGCGTTAAGTACAGACGCCACTTACCTTTACGTAAACGTCGCAAACTGGGAAAGCCAAAAACACTTCATAGATGCTATCTCTGTAATGAGAGAGGAGCTACCTGCTCTTAATCTTGAAGGCGTTACTGCAAACCCTAACCTTTACGAAGTTATCCGAAATTAATAGAGAGTGTCCTGAATGAAATATG
>NZ_MCYD01000465.1:0-288 GCF_002876325.1 Vibrio sp. 10N.261.52.A1 | reverse complement strand
ATTCGCAACGCTTGAGGAATAATAACCAGCTTTAATGTGCGAGCTCGAGGAAGACCTAGAGACATCGCAGCTTCTGTTTGGCCGTGGCTAACTGCATTAATACCAGAACGAACGATCTCTGCGATGAAAGACGCCGTATAGATACTTAGTGCTAATACAAGAGCGGCTAATTCAGGAATAATGCTGATACCACCTCTGAAGTTAAAGCCTTTCAGTTCCGGGTATTCAGCTGAGATCGGCATACCAAGCACAAAATAGACAACTAGAGGCAAACCCACGATCAAGCTA
>NZ_MCYD01000464.1:0-750 GCF_002876325.1 Vibrio sp. 10N.261.52.A1 | reverse complement strand
TTGTTAGATTAATTGATTCTTCAGACGTGGAGTTAACTTTCGTGTTAGATGAATTTCAATTTTTGTTAAAAGAAGATGAAGATGCTTGGTTCCAACTTTTGGCACAACATCGTAAGTTCAGAACGGATTTTTTTATTATCACTCAATCCCCGCTCTCGCTGTCTGAAAAGATGCAAGATTTAATATCATTTTCACATAAAATAACGCATAACCCCTTCTTTCTTAAGAAGTGGAGTTATATAAAGAAAGTTTATGACGGTGTCCCTACGCTAGAACGTGTCGTTGTGCTGTCATCCAAACTTAGATTTTATAGTAGAAAGACGTTTTCGAATTATAATTCTTTTTATCAACGAGATTATGTAAAAACTGGAAACCTTTTTCACTTTGACAACAAAAGCAACATTATGTTTTGGCCTGTATTAGCTGCCATTACGCTCGTATTTTTAATTTATAATTTTTCTACAGAACGAGACTTTAACTTAAAGTCTTATATTAGTCACTCTAAAGCCCATGTAAATTTAGAAGAAAAAAAATACATACCTGTAACTTCTGAAAGAGAATTAAAAACTGAAACTCCTCAAAATATAAGTAACGAAAATGAACAGGAAGTCGGTATAGAAGAGAGCTATAGTGACATGTCGCTAATCAACCTATTGTTTAACTCAAAGATTATTATTGATAGTTGGTATGTTGATAGAGGCGAAAAAGTCACTTACTTTGAAGTTGAACAAAACAAAACTTCCTTTAAGT
>NZ_MCYD01000463.1:0-325 GCF_002876325.1 Vibrio sp. 10N.261.52.A1 | reverse complement strand
GTTTTTTGTTGAGCTTGAGAAGGCATGCTCTTTGGATTGAAGTTGATCGATACCGTGTTCGATTGGCTACCTGCAGGCATCGCAAATACTTTGGATTCTTGAGCGACAAACAATAGTGCCGCATGAATCACTAACGATGCGCCGCCTGCAATAACATACCTAGGAACGTTCACTTTCAATCCTTTACCAAATCTAAATTCTGTAGCAGATTATTGCTTAGAATCTAAATAAGATCAATTATCAATTGCATTATCATTTACGCCTATTTATGATTCTATCAGTTTTTAGCGAATAGTCTTCCAGACTTTGCTATGTAAGTGTTTAG
>NZ_MCYD01000462.1:0-608 GCF_002876325.1 Vibrio sp. 10N.261.52.A1 | reverse complement strand
ATTCATAATAGATTAAGCCAAAAATTCTCAGTATTTTAAGTTGAAATCGCTAACTGTCATTGGCTTTCCTAATAGCCAACCTTGCCCAAAGGTTACTTTTAGTTCGTGTGCAATTGCCAAATCATTTCTGTCTTCAATTCCTTCTAAACACACAGTACTTTCTTTGCTTTTTATGTAATTTACAATTTCTTTTATATGATTATATCCACCTTCGTTTTTTCTCAGTATTTCCAAAATACTTCTATCAATTTTAACCGTGTCAAAGTGTATTTTATCCAGTACTAACAACGACGAATTACCTGTAGAAAAGTCGTCGAGTGAGAATTTTATTCTAGATATTTCTCGCACCTCAAGTATAAATTTTTGAACAAGGTCGAAGCACTCTCTAGTCAATGTTTCTGTTATCTCAAACTCAAGATTATCTAAATCATTGTTAACTGAAATCAGAGATAGTACTTTCTCTCTAAAGTCATCACTAGCAATACTTGTTGAACTAACATTGACAGAAAAGTTCACATCAAACCTGGAGCTTTCGTTGATATAGTTAATTGTTTTCTTAATCATAATATAATCAAGCATATGAATTTTGCTCTGCGACTCTAATATTG
>NZ_MCYD01000461.1:0-332 GCF_002876325.1 Vibrio sp. 10N.261.52.A1 | reverse complement strand
ATTCTGTTCCGTTAGTTGGCCAGCAACCTGCGAGACCAGCTTGATATCGCGTTTCACCCCCGTGATTAAAGTGCTCTCTTTAGGCTCATTTAGGCGCAGTTGAAGCAATGCGATGATGCCATCTGCATCTCCGTTGAATACGTCGTAATGCATTTTGTTCCTCTTCCCGTGAGATTCAGCCATCCACGATAAAGCAATGTGTACAGCTTGTATCGTGAAGGTATAACTTAGCTTAATAGACGATGTTTATTTTAACCTTATTTCATAGATACTTAAGTCCGATTTGGAATGCCTTATTCTTAATCCTCTATCTTCGTATTTGTCCATACCTC
>NZ_MCYD01000460.1:0-354 GCF_002876325.1 Vibrio sp. 10N.261.52.A1 | reverse complement strand
TGTAGAGACTATGGTGGTGAGAAATAGGTCTTAAGGTTGCAATACTGTGTTTTTAGGACTCATTTGACTTTAATGGGGGAAGAAGAAAGAAGGAGATCAAGAGAAAGAGCAATTTGACACACGAACCAAGCCATGAAAGCTTGGTTTATGCCCGGCTAGTTAGATGACTTTTGAAGCAGCAACAAGATGAAAAATCGAGAATTTTACGAGTCTAACCGCCGAAGGGGAGAGATGATTGGTGGCTTTGTTACTTGTATTGCACAACGTAGTCCGCAATATTGTGGCGAGCTGAGAAGTATTGGCTTATAGGTAAGTTTAAACTTTGTAAGTGTTGTATGTCAGATTAGTTATGTT
>NZ_MCYD01000459.1:899-20367 GCF_002876325.1 Vibrio sp. 10N.261.52.A1 | reverse complement strand
GTTGAAATGTTAAACCTACACAAAAAATCACTTCACATTACTAATGTTCAAAACGCCAATTGCGTTGTTATGGTGCCGCCAAAAGAATTTCGATTTAACGAAGAAACTGCACGTGATAACGAGTTTCAAAACAGAGTTAACCTCACCGAAGCTGAGGTGAAGTTAGAAACTATGGCTGAGTTTAAGGCGATGGTGGCGTCATTACGTAAAGAGGGTGTGCAAGTTGTAGAGTTTGATTATCCAGAGCTTGGTGTGGAAACGCCAGATGCGGTGTTCCCAAACAATTGGTTCAGCACCTGTAGCGACGGCAGTTTATTCACTTTCCCAATGGCCTGTGAAAACCGTCAGAATGAAGTGAAACCAAATGCGCTAATTGAAGCACTAGAGGCGTCGGGCCGTATTGTTAACCACACTGAGTCGCTAGAGTCTTATATCGCGCAAGGCTCTTATCTTGAGAGTACGGGTGTGATGGTGATTGATCACATCAACAAAACCATCTATGCCGCGCTTTCTCAACGTTGTGACCGCGAAGTATTAGAAGATTACGCAAAGCGCATTGGTTATTCACGCGTGGTTTCGTTTCAAACGGCATTGCCATCTGGTCAGCCGATCTACCATACCAATGTAATGATGGCGATTGGTGATAACTTCTGCGTGATCTGTGATGAAGTGATCCCTGAATTTGAGCGTCGCTTTGTGGTTAAGTCACTCGCGAAAGATAAACAGGTTATCTCTATCTCAATCGATCAGATGAATCGCTTCTGTGGCAATATCCTGCAGCTTGAAACCGTAAATGGCGATAAGGTCATCGCGATGTCTCAATCGGCTTACGAGGCGTTCTCTCCAACTCAACTCGCACAACTTTCGACACACGGTAAGCTACTACCATTTAACGTGAAAACGATCGAAGACATTGGTGGTGGTTCGGTACGTTGTATGCTCGGTGAAGTGTTCCTACCAACACGAGTGAATCGTCTATAAGACTATTTGCCTAGCTTTGCTATTTGAACCATCAAATACCACTCTTTAATAAAGAGTGGTATTTTTGTATGTGGGTATTGCGACTAATAAATGTTGGTTGCTCAGTAGACCACAATGGCGCGACTGGCTGATGAATAGTTGGAAATGTATGGACTTAAACTTAATTATCCCTTTCTTACGTGTTTACGAACTGAACAGTATTACTCAGGCAGCTGATGCATTGGATGTCACTCAACCTGCAATGTCTGCGAGTGTAAAACGCTTAGAACAGCAGCTAGGTAAAGCACTGTTCGTTCGTCATGGCCGTAGGTTACAGCCTACATCGGATGCGCATGCTCTGGCTGAACACTTCAAAGAGATCGAGCATCGGCTTCAGGTTGCCCTCGATCAGCCTCGTGAATTTACGGTGTATGCTCCAGAACATATCGTGATTCACTCGCCCGTTATTGAAGGGGTGAAGTTAATTGAGAATCCATTGTCGGAGAATATGGTGCTAGACCATTTAAGGCACGACAAAATCGATATGGCTATTGAGTCTCGCTTCAAACAAGAGAAAGAGCAAGCATTTATATATGAACATATTCAGGATGTCGGTCTTGTTTACGTTTGTCGTCAAGATCATCCAACAATCGGAGATTCAGTTACGTTAGAAGAGTTTTACGATCTTGAACACGTAACGCTAACGTACACGGTTCGTGAAGTCTCTGGCATTGAGAAGCTCGCCAAAATGAATCTGCCGAGGAAGATTGTTAAGCAGGTGACGAGCCCTAGCTCAATGCTGCTATGTGTCCGAAACTCCAATGCTATCTGTGCAACGAATGATAACGACCCATTGATCGAACAGCTTGGGTTGAAAAAAATTCAGGTACCTTTCCCTATTGATCCGATTCAGCTTGATCTGGTTTACCACAAAAAATATGCAAATAATCAAAGCCATGCTGCCATTCGTGCTCAGCTTCATCAGTCTCTGATAAACGTTTAGTTCTCTTTCAAGCTAGCTTTATATTGAATCATCTGACTTTCTGCCTCTACATAAACCGTGTTTATGTAGAGCATTAATTGGCGCTACTACTTCCTCTCAATATTTCTAATTACAGTAATCGCATCACCGTTATTGGTAAAAATTAGAAATTCAACGAGGAAATGGTAATGAAAAAGACAACCTCAGCTTTATTGGTGGCCGCGACTTCATTTGGTACGGTTGCAGCAACGCCTGCTTATGAAGCGAACCCTGATTTATATTCGGCGGAGTCCATTGAGCTAATGAGCGCGATTGATTCTTCTGGTTGGGCTGTTAACCCTGAAGACCATGGTATGACGGCTCAGGAGTTCATCCACCAAGAAGCTCGTTTCTTCATCAATAATTTTGTTAACAACTTCAAAGCAGGCTGGAACAACGTACATAACTTCCGTCAGCTTAACCAAGTTGGTGACACATGGGTTGTAACACCTGCGCTTGATCACCTGTACTCTGTTGGTGGTATCGATACATCTAAGCCGTTCTCTATTACGGTTCCTTCGAACGGCGACAAGTTCCAGTCTCTCCATATTCAAACTTCTAATCACACCATCCCTGTGTATGAAGTTGAAGCAGGGACTTACCATTTCACGCCAGACATGTTCGATACCCGTTTCGTTGCGTTTGGTGTTCGTTTAGCGACAGATGGCACAGAAGAAGACATGGCACGATTACGTGTTTTGCAAGATCAGATCGTCATTACTGGCGGTGGTGATGGTGAAGGTTTTGTTGGACCGGACATGGAACGCATGATGAAAGTGCGTGGCGCTTTGATGGAGGGCTATAACAACCATCTATCTGTCGCCCAAGAGAAGCACGTTGAATGGAACATTAAAGATGTGACGAATTGGGAAGGCCTAACTTATGCTAACGCAGGAGCTTGGGGTCTATCTCCACACGATACAGCAATGTACCCAGTATACGCCAAAGAAGGCGTTAAAGGCGGTGACTGTTACACAGCGACATACCGCGCCCCTAAGTCAGTGGACCCACGAGGCTACTACTCTATCACTGTTTACGGTGAAGATAAGTTCCTAATGACCAATGAGAACAATATCGTATCAACCAACCAAGGCCTAACGACTAACGAAGACGGTACATTCACCGTGGTATTCGGTGGTGAGCAGTGTGGTGAATACGCTGAAAAAACTGGCGTAAACTACGCAGCAACTCCTGCTGATAACTGGGGCTTCACACTACGAGTGTACCTACCAGATGTAGCTGACGTTCAAGACTGGGAAGCTAACATGCCAGAAATCCAGCCACTAAAAATCTAACACTCTTATCGCTACTTAATTAAAAGTGATCGTTTCGCTCATGGATGAGCAATTTCAATTGCATTAATACGCGTATAAACATGCGCGTCTAACCAAGGATTCATCCATGAAAATTGACTTAGATACATTTGTGCCGCGTACATTAGCGGTAGGCATTGTTACAGCTCTAATTTGTGTTCCTTCTGTCGCCAAAGCAGAAGACTCTGTCCAAGACATGAGTGACCCACTGGCTGTTTACACTCAGGCTGGTGCCGGCTACAGCGATAAAGGCCTCAACTTAAAGTTTGGTCAAACCTACGATACGGGCTCAGACACCACGATGGGCATGAACGTACTGGAGATTAAAGGTATTGCGGGAGAGGCAGTAGGCTTTCGTGATAATGATAAAGCCAAGTTCGGCACTGTTGATGACTCAATAGATTCAGTACGCTTTCGTAATTTTTCTGTCGACCTAACCAATGGTCGGGGCGCTCAAGTTGATTTGAACTACAACTTCGATACTAACCAAGGTTCTGCCTCGTATCGCTTCATTCAAGCGCTACCAAAGTTTGGTCCTGTGAACTTATATCCTCTAGCAGGAGCAGGTATTGCTGCAGGTGAACCTCTAACTGATAAGTCTCGCTCTGATGCCGATGAGCTACATGACCGTTACGACATGCATGGCACATTTTATGTCGCGGGTATGTACGCGAAAATAGAAATTACCGACAAGATCTGGCTGAACTATAACCCGATGTACATGGGAACTATTAGTGGCTCAGATACCTACAAGAATGGTGCGTTCTATGGTGACGATTCGATCATGACTCACGAGTTTGCAGCGTCATACCAAATCAACCCACGCCTCAATGTTCGCTACTTTGCCAACTGGAATGAAGAAGTTGATTTCGAAGATGGCGATCACCGCATAGAGTTTAACTATCAGTTCTAAGTTTAGTTTTAAAAGGAGACCCTCTGTATTTCACTGTTGAAGAGATACAGAGGGTTTAAAGTAACGGGAGCTGCTTTGGTTTTTGGGTAGATTTAATTCCAGAATCGAGTCGCTAGATAACGTGTGAACGAGCTTGTTATTGAGCTGCTAGGAATGCCTTGAAGTGAATGAATTCAACGGAGCGCTGCACAACCTCTTTCGAATACACTAGCGCGGTGTGGTTGAGGTTGAGTGCACAGGTATCCGTAGCACCTCTCAGGTTTGCATCTTCGAGTGTCACCGTACCATCGCCATGATTTTTTCCTAATACGATTCGTCCTACGCCAGCGTCGTAGGTACCAGTAATCACACCAATCGGCACATCATTATCGTAGTCACCAAGTCCATCATTGAGGATGTGTTTGGTCGAACCAAAAATGAACCCAAGGCCATGATTAGAAAGCGTTTTAGCTATGGTGGCCCCATTGTGTGGTGTGCCCGCTGTAATGATGCAGGTGTCAGCAAAGTGTGGTTGGTAGAATTTAAAGTAATGACGAATCAGTAAGCCACCGAGTGAGTGACCAAAGAAATAGACCTTATCGTGCTCATCAAAGCGTGCATTTACGAAGCGATTTAGGCGTTTTGCTGCGGATGGAAAGCGCAGTGAGTTGTAGGCGAACTTATGGGTGGTGAAGCCGCGTTTCTTAAAATGTCTATCTAGATATTGCATGATCAACGCAGGCATATACAGACCATGAATTAAAACTATGTGTTTGTTTTTATTATTCATTATTGCCCTCCGTCTGATGGTGTTTCCAGTATATGGAGTCGCAATTCTAAACTCAATAAAACTTGCTACGAATGGGACACGATAGATAGAGATATAGACAAGGCAGTAGTAAATTAATCAACCGTTGGCAATAAGCTTAAAGTCGCTTTGAGCAAGCTCAATCAGTGACGTTAACGACAACTTTGGGTGTTTCACTCGGTGAAGTCGCGATCTAATCGACTGGGTCGGACCAAGATTTAGGGATGTTGAATTGAGGCAAGCTGGTGGGTTTGTTTCTTTCGCCTTTGCGCCATGCTTTTAGTTGATTCACATAAGTTAAGATGTGCGCTATCGCGACAAAGAGTTGGTTTGGAACCATCTGGTCGATCTGAGTGGTGTTGTAGATCGCCCTAGTGAGGGCAGGGCTCTCGACGACTTCAACCTCGTGTTTAGCTGCAAGTTCTCGAATGTATAACGCCACATCATCTTGTCCTTTCGCGACAACAAACGGGGCTTCAGCTTGGCTCAAATCATAGATTAAGGCAATGGCGTAACGGGTTGGATTGGTTAATACAACGCTCGCTTTTGGCACTCGCTCATTGGCACTTCTCTTGGCATTTTGAGTCTGTATCTGACGGATTCGAGCTTTCACTTCAGGTCGCCCTTCTTGTTCTTTGTGCTCATCTTTGACCTCTTGCTTGGTCATTTTCATCTGCTTTGTAAATTCTTGTCGTTGATAAGGGAAATCAAACAAGCCAAACAGCAAGACGATTAACAGAAGGTAACCCAAGTACTCAATAGTGATGGTCGCGACCGAGAGCACCACGGTATCAAAGTGGGCGCTGACGAGGTTGGTGATCACTGAGATGTAGCTCGATATTACCCAATACAGCAGGGTAAAAAACAGAGAGACCTTAATAACGTTCTTGAACAGTTCGACGATCGATTGGGAGGAAAAGATACGTTTCAACCCCTTGAGTGGGCTTATCTTTTCCCATTTGGGAATCAGCAAAGATGGGCTGAATATCCACCCTCCAAGTAGCGTCGAGCCGACGATAGCGGCAATCATTTGATAAATCAGTAGTGGGAAAAATAGCGTAATCATCGAAAAAAGCGCGGTGCCGACTAACTCGACAATAGCCATTGGCTGGCTGACTGTTTGGCTATCAAACTGAAAGCTTACAAGAAACAGTTCAATGAAGGTCTGTTTAATCATGTCTACATTCAACACGTAGTAAGCGACGACGCTGATGAGGGTTATGGAAGAAACGAACTCTTTAGCGCGCGGTACTTGCCCCTCTCGCCTAGCTTTAGCGAGCTTATGTTGACTGGGTTGTTCGCTCTTGTCTCCGGAATCTTGATGATCAGACATTAGGTAGCCTCAGCATATAGTGCAGGTGCTGGTTCAACTCTAATACCAGATCAAAATAGTGATCGCCGATACCGGTTAGAGACGCCATTAATGCGAATAAGCCAAGTAGCATGGTCATTGGGAAACCAAGAGCAAAGACATTAAGAGACGGCGCCGCTTTGTTCATTAGACCAAACGTAATATTACTTAATAGCATGACGACGATAGCTGGCACCGCTACCAACAAGCCGGTCGCAAACATCCAAGACACCATTTTCAGTACGTATTCAATGCTGTTGAAAGGGAAAGGTGAATTGAGAGGCCAATACTCAAAGCTCTCTTTGAACACAAGCAGCACCACAAGGTGCCCGTCCAAAGAGAGGAAAAGCAGCATGGAAGTGATGAACATGATTCTGCCAATGATGGCAATACTGACTCCGTTGGCAGGGTCGTTCATTACAGCCATGGCTAAACCCATTTGCATGGAAATGGCCTGACCCGCAATCGAAAAAATGGTGAAAAATATCATCACCGCAAAACCAATTAAAAAACCAAAGATGAGCTGGTAAAAAGAGAACAGTAGCGTGTCGATGCTGAAAGGGTTAAATGGAGGGACCTCCTTCACTAAGGGGGCGAGAAGCAGAGAAAAAATAAAAGCAAACAGCAGCTTAGCTCTTACCGGAATCGCTTTATCGCCAAAAAATGGGGCGATCAGAAAAAGCCCAGTAAACCGAACAAAAGGCCACCAAAGTACCCCTAGCCATTGGGTGATATCAGTGAAGCTTATTTGCATCATGGCTAGCCAACCTTGCTTGGTATCGTATTAAAGATAAACAAGAATAGGTCGTTGATCTCTTGTAATAGCCAGTGACCCGCAAGAATGATGCATAGCAGAGTCACGAGCAGCCGAGGGAGGAAGCTAAGGGTTTGTTCATTGACTTGAGTGACGGCTTGGAAAATCGCTACTACCAAACCCACGACCAGGCTAGGCACGATAAGAACCGACACCATAAGAATGATCAGCCAGATTGCTTGGCTTACTAGAGTGACGGCTTCTTCCGGGCTCATCCACTTATCCAGAAACTGTTGGCTAAACTACCCATGAGTAAGCCCCAACCATCGACGATGACAAATACCAGCAGTTTAAAAGGCAGAGAGACAATTAAGGGCGACAACATCATCATCCCCATCGACATCAGGACAGACGCCACCACTAAGTCGATGACAAGAAAGGGCAAGAACAGCATAAAGCCAATCTGGAAAGCCGTTTTGAGCTCGGAGGTGATAAATGCAGGAATCAGCACCGCCATTGAAACGTCTTCAGGATTGGTCACTTCCGAACCGGAGATCTCAACAAAAGTCTCCAGATCTTTGATTCGAGTCTGTTTTAGCATGAATGATTTGATCGGCCCTTGAGCAACATCAAATGCTTGTCGTGCCGTGATCTGTTCATTCAGATAAGGTTGAACCGCTTGCTCATTCACCTGATTGATCACCGGTGACATGATGAAGAAGGTCAAGAATATCGAGATACCGATGATAACTTGGTTCGATGGTGTTTGTTGCAAACCCATTGCCTGACGCAGAATAGACATCACCACCACAATACGGGTGAACGAAGTCATCAGAATCACCATTGCCGGCAAGAAGCCAAGCATGGTCATCAACGCAAGAATTTGCAGGTTGATCGAGTAGTCTTCCCCCCCGTTGGCATTGGTCGTCATGGTGAAAGCGGGAATGCCGCCCCCATTCCCAGTCAAACTGCCGGTAGTCATAGTGGTCGATTTGGCCTGATCTTGCTCCATCGTGCTGATAGTGACCGACTCTGAACCCGCGGTGTTGGCGGGAATAACAGTGCCGTCTTCAGCCTGTGCAAATACCGACACACTAAACAAAAGGGTACAGAGAAGAGTAAGCTGAACCAGCAGCACTTTCACCACACGGAAAGCTCCGGTTTGGTAAAAGTAAGATGAGTTCAAAAGTCCGTTATTTGTTTGCATCTTTTTTCATGAGCTGGGAAAGCTGACTTGAGAATGTACTTTTTTCCAGCATCTCCTGAGTAAGAGGTTTATCAAGCTTAGAGATTAGCTGAATAGATTGAGTGGTAATGCCCACTAAGAACTGTTCATCGCCCGCTTGCACAATAGCGATACGCTCTTTTGTGCCCACAGGGATTTGCCTAACAATCGCCAAGCCTTGTTGATTGGACATCGCTGGCACTTGCATGCGCTTAAGCAACCAAGCAATAAATAAGATGAAGGCTATAACGAAAATTAGCGACCCAAAAGTGGTCGCTAAATCAAGAGAGGGTGGCGTTGCTGCAAAGGCAACAGAAGGAATAGCAAACAGCCCTACTCCAACTATTGCTCGAGATAAGCTCTTCAGCCCTTGAGGTAAACTCGTCAACCTTAGAGACGATAAGCGCATTAACGTAGCTTCTTAATACGTTCTGTTTGGCTAATTACGTCGGTCAAACGAATACCAAACTTGTCGTTCACCACAACCACTTCACCGTGAGCAATCAGAGTACCATTGACCATCACATCCAGTGACTCACCAGCAATACGGTCTAACTCAACAACCGAACCTTGGTTCAATTGCAGAAGGTTGCGGATACTGATCTGAGAGCGGCCAACCTCCATAGAAATGGTGACAGGGATATCCATGATGGTATCCAGCTTGCGGCGCTCGTCTTCAGAAATCGGAGACGATGAATCAGTTAGCTCATCAAGTGGTGCCGCAAGCACATCGTCAACATCAATTGACGGTGCAGAAGGGTCTTCACCAAGCGCTGCAGCCCATTCGTCTGCTAGCTTTTGATCTTCACTAGGTTCCATTACCAATTCCTATACTTTTATCTATTTTGCTATTCGTTATCGTCGCTGTTTTCTAGTTCGGACATTAAGTCTTTGCCTAGGAAAGCGAGATCAGTTTTGACCACATGAGGTCTTTGAATTTTTTCAGAAATCTGTACCGCGAGTTTTTCACCCGAGCGCCCCATTTTTACACGGTAGGTCGGTAACTCTTCTACGAACATGGTCGCGTGCTCAGGCATGTTCATTGGAATGACATCACCAGGGCGCAGCTCCATTAAGTCACGTAGTGAGATATCTTGCTCTAGAAGGTTGACGCGGAAGTTAACAGGCACATCCATGATTTCATCACGCAGTGCCGTGCTCCAACGAACATCGGTTTCCATTTTGTCTGATTGAACACCCGCATCAAGCAGTTCACGGATCGGCTCAACCATCGAGTAAGGCATGACTACGTGGAAGTCACCACCACCGCCATCCACTTCAATATGGAATGAGCTCACAACGATCACTTCTGTTGGACTCACAATGTTCGCCATACTCGGGTTCACTTCAGAATCCAAGTATTCAAACTCAACCCCCATTACTGGTGACCAAGCTTCTTTGTAATCTTCAAATACAATCTTCAGCAACAGCTGGATAATACGTCTTTCCGTTGGCGTAAACTCACGGCCTTCAATCTTGGCGTGGAAGCGACCATCACCACCAAAGAAGTTTTCTACAAGGATGAAAACAAGACGTGCTTCCATGGTGATCAGCGCCGTACCTTTAAGCGGACGGAAACGCA
This sequence comes from Vibrio sp. 10N.261.52.A1, assembly GCF_002876325.1. Taxonomy (NCBI): domain Bacteria; kingdom Pseudomonadati; phylum Pseudomonadota; class Gammaproteobacteria; order Vibrionales; family Vibrionaceae; genus Vibrio; species Vibrio sp. 10N.261.52.A1. Next base: position 10,461 of record NZ_MCYD01000459.1, on the reverse strand, counting down.
CCATGTTTAAACTGGTTGGTACGTACAGAGTGTTTTGGTATTCACCAAATTTCATCATCTGTACGCCGTTGATCGACACTTCAGCCGTTTTACGCAACATATTAAACAAGCTAATTCGCATATGACGCGCGAAACGTTCGTTAATAAGTTCAAGGGTCGGCATTCGACCACGGACGATTCGATCTTGAGAGGAGAAGTCAAAATTGACCGCACTGTCATTGTCGGTCTCTAAGACATCTTCAACTTCTTCAACATCATCAACGCCGTGTAACAGCGCATCAATTTCGTCTTGGCTTAATAAATCGGTCACAAATTACCTATTGAATTACGAAGTCAGTGAATAACACTTTTTCAATCACAGGCTGGCCAACAGCTTGAGCCAGGCTTGCTTTAATATCTTCTGTCGCTTTGTCACGCAGTTCCACTCGCCCTGTTGGTGAGCGAAGTTGGTCAACCGTTGCCGAAGCGAACGTTGCGAGCAGTGTGCTCTCTACTAGTGGAGAGTGGTAACGTGCCAGATCTTCATTTTTGCTACCACGCACCATCAGCTGTGCTTTTATCTGAACTAGGCGATCTTTTTTATCACCTGTTACATTGAACAAGAAGGGCTGAGGAATATTCACATACATAACAGGCTCTGCTGCAACCACAGCTGTGGCGGGCTGAGATTGAGATTCTGAGGCACTATCATCGGAGCCTAAGAAAAAGAACAGCGCACCACCGATACTAAGCAGTAAAACAACAACCGCTATAATGATAATAAGGAGCTTACTCTTTCCTTTAGGTGCATCTTGTACTTCTGCCATACTTTACTCTAACTTCCTGTTCTTTCGATTAACTGACGGTTCTATCTATCAGTTGGTGCTATCTATCAATTAAGTGTGCTCAGCCTGATATTAGGCATAATAACTAATTCCATCACGCTTTGATGCGACATTCAATTCAAGATTGCTGCCACTATCAAGGTTTTCATCACCTTGCGTATCATTTGTGCGGTTAGAGCCTGATTGTTGCTCACCACTGTTGTATCTGTCTTGCCCCTGACCTGAACTTTGCTGTTGAACGGATGAATCGGCAAGCTGCATACCCTGTTGAGCAAGCATCTCTCTCAATCGAGGTAAGGTTTGTTCAATCACATCCCTCGCCTGTTGGCTGTTCACCGTAAAATGCACGTTCGCCACGTCATTGTTCATAGTCATACGGATCTTCATCTGACCCAGCTCTGGTGGGTCGAGTCGAATGTCTAAGTTCTTAAGGTTTTTAGACATCATCATTTGTACTTTTTCAGCGACCTGTTCGTTTGCTAGCTCTTTAGTCAGCTGCAACGGTGCCTGTTGAGCGGCTTGAATCTCGGCACGTGTTGGTGCTGAACCTGCGTTCGCTCCGCCTTGCACACCAGCCGCAGAAGCGATCTGCTGAGCAAATGTGGTGTCTTTCGAATCTTCCTTAGCACCAGCTTTGCCTAGGCCAGAAAGAGCAGCCGCACCAGCGCCGGCCTTAAGCAACATGTCTGTTGAACCCGCTTTAGTCGCGGCAGGTGCTGCATTCAGCGCCACACCTTGCGCGGTTAACGCCGGATCCAACGCAGCTTGTGGCTGTTGTGCTGCAACATTAGCTTGTTGAGCAGCTGCCTGTTGGGCTACATGCGTATTATTGGCGTGCAGCATTGCTGCTTTATCCGTCGCTGCATGAGTGGTAGCCGCATTACTTGCCGATTGCGCTGCAGCTTGTGCCGTAGTTTGCTGCGCAGCTGTCGCAACCGCTGCTGTTGAAGCTGCCGCTGCTAAGGCTTTGGCTTCATTTGAATCTGTATTATCCCAATCAATCGCAACAGGCTCAGCAGAGGCATTGCTTGCGCCCGGAGCTTGGTTCAATAAAGCCGTTGCTTGTTGCTGAACGTTTACGAGTTGTTTATCCAAAACGTCTAACTCAGCGGTCGTTTTAGCCAGCATCGCTTGTTCATCTGTTGTCAAACTTGTGCCACTTTGCTGCTTCTGTAGTAAACCATCAACAACAGACTGTTTTGACTCAATCTGAGCATTCAGTTGATTGAGCGCTTTGGTGTGTGCATCTACCTGTTTTGCCAACTCAATATCCGCTGGAGACAGTGCTTGGCTTTGCCCAGCAACTTCTGCTTGTGCTGCATTTTTCTGGCTGAGCTCTCGGCTCATGCTTGCTTCAATCTGCTCTGGAGTGACGCCTTTATCCATCAACTGGCGAATTTCATCATCTGTTAATTGGGAAACGCCTTTCCCGCCAGTAAGCACAGCAATTTCAGAGTCCACCTCTAGCGCGCGACCTTGATTCGCTGCGTTGGTTTGCTGTAGTTGCTTACCCACTTCACCTTCGACAGAGAATCCTTCAACAGAAGCTCCTGGAATATTACCTTGAGCTTGGTCGACCTGAGCCTGTTCTAACTGAGACTGTTGTGGCAAGGCTTTGCCGTTTGGTGTCTGATTCAGCGTTTTATTTGCCTCATCCAACTGACCTAATAACTTGTTTCCTTCATTCATCGCAGCCGCCGCTTGCGATGCTTGAGTCGATTCGTCTACCGCTGATGAAGCTTGGCCTTTAGGTTGCGCTACCGGTTCTATAGAGTCGTTGCTCTTAACCGACTCATCTTTCCCATCCGCCTTGTTAGCGATAGCTGCATCATCGGTTGAATTTGCTTTGAGCTGTGGCTCTGAGCTGGACACAGCCTCTACAGCGGTTTTCTCGCCCTCGACTTCTGAAGCCACTTGCTCACTTTTCGCCTTACTCACTTCATCGGTAGAGTCAGGTGTCTTCACTTCAGCTGATGCTTCACCTTCCTTAGCCGCTTGCTTAGCATCAGATTTCTCAGCACTTTCTGTGCCTTTCACCTCAGCTTTTTTATTGCCACTTTCTTCAAAGCCAATAGCTTCTTTGAAAGATTCAAAGAAACCTTTTGAGTCGCCGGTTTCCTCTACCTTTGAAGCGGCAGAACCGGTGTCCAACAACGAAGACGTTGTGTTGGTCGCTGAATTTGAAGAAGGACTAACGTTCATATATACAAGCTCTATCTACTAGCTTTGCCACCATAAACAGGCAACAAAAAGAAAGTCGGATGCTTTTCATACCTTTGGCAGGCACAAGGCGCAATTTTATATAAAACAGAGCAAGAAACATGCCTAGAAAACTCGGCTAATCACCATGTGAACAGCGCCAGTAGGATTCATGGCTCGGGATCACATCTTCTTACGGCTATAAAGCAAAGTTGAAAACTCATCCATCTGCTTTTGTTCTCTTTGATCCTGCAGTTTGGCTTTCTCTTTCTGCTTCTTCTCCATCAACCACTCGTAGGACTTACGTTTTTTACGCAGTTCCATCCAGTAGTTCTGGCAGTTATCGACCTGGTTTTTAAAGTGATGCTCCGCTTCTCGTTGTTTAGAAAGCGTTTCGTCCAATTGAGTTAAGAAGCGATTCAAATGCCCATATTGACTGGCTGTTAGCCCTGCCTTGCCTCTATCGACAAGCTGCTGGCAATAATCCAGTCGATACTTTTCAATCTGTGCGACCTGTTCGTAGTAACCTTGCAGCTCCGCATTCGCTTTGTTGAGCGCTAATACCGCTTGGTTTTCTTGGTCTTTCGCTTGGTCGAGAAGAAACTCTAATGCGTTATCCATGACTAACCTTAATCACCTGCTAGCCACCCAGCACGTGCTTCAACATGTTGACGCACATATCGTAAGAAACCGTTTCTTTCATCTTCTGCTGTAAGTACTCATCTAACTTCGGCTTCAAGGTGAAGGCGCTATCAATCGCAGGGTCGGTACCCGGCTTGTAAGCACCAATCGACACCAAGTCTTGGTTCTTACGGCAGATAGAAAGTACTTGTCGTACGGCTTTCGACATCAACACATGTTCTTCGGTGGTAATCTGAGGCATCACACGGCTGACGGATTTCTCAACGTCAATCGCAGGATAATGACCCGCATCTGCCATTTCACGTGACAACACAACGTGGCCATCGAGGATCGCTCGTGAAGCATCGGCGATTGGATCTTGTAGATCATCTCCTTCTGTTAGTACGGTAAAGAAGGCCGTGATCGAGCCTTGCTCATCATTGCCGTTACCTGCACGTTCAACCAGCGCTGGCAATTTAGCAAATACCGATGGCGGGTAGCCTTTGGTTGCTGGCGGCTCGCCAACAGATAGTGCGATTTCACGCTGAGCCTGTGCAAAACGGGTCAGTGAGTCCATCAAGAGTAGAACATCTAAACCTTGGTCACGGAAGTATTCCGCCACAGTTAGCGCCGTTTGACAGCCTTTCAAACGCATCAATGGTGATGAATCGGCAGGCGCAGCAACCACAACCGATCGCTTACGACCATCTTCACCAAGAATCTCTTCGATAAACTCTTTTACTTCGCGTCCACGCTCACCGATTAAGCCCACCACAACCACTTGCGCTGTGGTACCTCGAGTCATCATGCCTAGTGTTACGGATTTACCCACACCAGAACCGGCGAACAGACCGATACGTTGCCCTTTACCGACGGTAAGTAAACCATTAATTGCCTTTAGACCCACATCAAGAGGTTCTGAAATCGGCTTACGAGCTAAAGGGTTAATCGGTTCGGCACTGAATGATGCGCGTTGCTCAGTATAGATAGGACCAAGCCCATCCAATGGGTTGCCCACACCGTCGATAACACGGCCAAGCAGTTCCATCCCAACAGGAATGCCGCTTTCAGAAGTCATAGGGGTGACACGAGCACCTGGTAAGATCCCTGTGATTTGTTCACTCGGCATCAGAAACAGGTTATCACCAGAGAAGCCAACCACTTCAGCTTCCATCTGGCCAGACATAGTTTCAACTAAGCACAAGCTACCAATTGGGGCTTTACAGCCAGTTGCTTCAAGGGTTAGTCCGACTACCCGTACCAACTTACCAGAGGCAACGGGACGTGATTTTAGCCCTTCGACTTTGTATTGGCTGAGACGATTCGCTAACTCAAGCATTACGCATGACCTTGATGGCGGTTAACACCACAGAAGCTCTGGATAACGTTCTTCACACGCTCTTCCATTCGATAATTCACACTCGATTCACCTGCTTCAATTTGTACATCGCCACGGTTAAGCGCTGGCTCTGAAACTAATGTCCAATTGCGGCAGTCCAGTTCCGTATCCCCATACGCAGAGCGAATGATCGTGACGTCTTCCGGGTTAAGCTTCAAGGTAATAGCGTGACCAGAAATCGGCAGCGATTCGACTGACTCTTTCACGGTATCTAGGATGATTTGTGGATTGGTCTGAACTTCAACGTGCACCACTTCTTTAACCATGGTCAGCACCATGTCCACCAGCTGCTTTTCAACCTGAGCATTCATCAGTTCCAAAGGCTGAGCAAACTGGTTCGCGAGCCCCATAAAGATAGCGACTTGTTGTTGAATGTACTCTTGACCAGCGGTGACACCTTCCAGCTTGCCAGCTTCATTGCCTTCGGCATGACCCGCAGCAAAACCTTCTTCTTTGCCTTTTTCGTAACCTTGTTTGAAACCAGCTTCTTGACCTTGATGCAGGCCTTCTTGATAAGCGCCTTGCTTGATCAGTTCGATTTGTTCTTCGGTCAGAATCAGCTCTTCTTCTTCGATCGCTTCTTCAACCGTTGGCATCCAACCCGGATCGTAGTTAAACGCCGTTTCTTTGGCTTGTTTACTCACATCAGAGGTGTAATCAGGCAGCCCCCATTTCTGAGGTTGGGCAACCGTATTATCTTCTTCAGGGCGAAGGAAGCCGCGTTTTCTATCACCTGACATATCAGTACCTATTTCTGAGTGAGCCCAACTGCGTATAAATTCAGGCAGTTAAACTGTAATTAATCTGTGGTTCGAGGTTGGATAAAGAAAAGCCCCAACGGTGTGGGGCTTTTGAGGTTTCTGTATTAAAGGAACTCGTCGGCGCCACCAGACAGCATAATCTCGCCACTGTCTGCCATCTTCCTCGCAATACCCAAAATCTCTTTTTGAGCCGCTTCTACGTCAGAGACTTTCACTGGCGGCATCGCCTCAATATCGTCTCTCATCATATCGGCAGCACGTTTAGACATGTTCTTGAAGATCTTCTCACGCAGGCCTTCATCAGCACCTTTAAGTGCTTTCTGTAGAACGTCTTGTGGAACGTCACGTAGCAGTTTCTGAACGCCTTGGTCGTCCACTTCAATGAGGTTTTCAAAGACAAACATAAGATCTTGAATCTGCGTTGCCATGTCTTCGTCTTGATCGCGGATTTGATCCATCAAGACACCTTCTACGTTGTTGTCCATGTAGTTCATGATCTCTGCCGCTGCCTTCAGGCCGCCAATTTTGGCCGCTTGAGCACCAGCTTGACCAGCGAACTGTTTCTCCATGATTTCGTTCAGCTCAGCAAGCGCCGAAGGTTGAACTTCTTCAAGGTTAGCAATACGCATCATCAGATCTAAACGTACACGTTCAGGGAACTGAGACAGTATCTCAGCAGACTGATCGGCTTCTAGGTAAGACAATACGATGGTTTGAATCTGCGGGTGCTCGTTGATGATGATACTTGCCACCTGACGAGGATCCATCCACTTAAGAGAATCCAAGCCTTTTGAGCCAGTTCCCAGAAGGATTTGGTCAACAAGGTTGTTGGCCTTGTCTTCACCCAGAGCAGCCACCAGTGCATTACGCATGAAGTCTTCACTGCCCATACCGATGTTAGTATACTTCTGAATGTCATCTAAGAAAGCACGGTGCACAGCACCTACTTTTTCTTGAGACAAATCTGTTGCACGCGCCATTGCACTACCCACACGTTGAACCTGCTTAGGTTCTAGGTGGCGAATAATGCCCGCCGCATCTTCTTCATTCAAACTTAGCAATAAGATCGCAGCGCGTTCATCGCCTGAGATAGAGCCGATATCCACACTTGAAACATCAAGCACTTCACCGCCTTCAGCTTGTTGTGGAACAATTTCGTTAGCCATCTGCCATCCAATTCTTAACTACTTGAGCTGCTAGCTCTGGTTCATTCGCTACAAGTGCACGTACTGCTTTCAGTACGTCTTCATCTTTATGAAGATTCGGTAAGTCGATGCTTGAACCAAATTCAAACAGCTCGCCGCCTTCAATGTCACCGCCAATTAGGCTGGTCTCGCCATCGGCACCAATTGGCATGCCGTCTGGACCGTACATCTGGTCATCGTTGTCTGCAGCTGGGTTAAGCAGTTTCTTCATTGCTGGGCGAACAAGAACTAACACCACCACAATAATAACCAACGCGCTCGCAAACCAACGTACCCAATCATTGAAGTTAGGGTGCTCCCAGATAGGCACATCAGGAACCACATCTGTGATTTGTGGTGCGAACTGCATGCTTAATACATTCAATAAGTCACCGCGGCTTTCATCAAAACCAACCGTACCAATCAGTACTTGGCGAATCGCGTTGATTTCGCTAGCTGGGATTGGCGTGTGCACCACTTCACCCGTATCTGGGTTGATGGATTGACGGTCTTTAATCGCTACCGATACCGTTTGACGGTTCACCGTACCAGTCTGCTTACGCTCATGACTGATAGTGGTGTCTAATTCGAAGTTTCGCGTTGCTTCTTTATGAACCGAGCCCTGCCCAGTCATCGCACCATCTTTCATCTGAGCGACATCTTGAGGGATAGACGCATCTGATGGAGGCTGGTTACTCAGCGCCCCCGGAATACCAGCGACAGTATTACCGTTATTGTAATCTTCTAAGGTGTATTCGCTTCGCGTTGCCGGCGTGTTCGGATCAAAGCGTTTTCTGGTTTGTTCTACCGCACTAAAGTCGAGCTGAATATCAACCTGCGCCGTGTAGTTTCCAAAACCAAGGATAGGAATCAAGATAGAGTCAATTTTCTCACGCAGTGCTTGTTCTTGGTTGCGCTCTAACTCGTGCTCTTTACGGCGCGCCGCAGACATTGGGTCTTGAGAACCAGAGCTCAGCAGTCGACCATGTTGATCAGTCACAGTAATTCGTGAGGTTTTCATTCCCGGAACGGCACTCGCCACCATATCGACAACAGAGTCAACCTCTTGCTGCTTAAGGTTAGTACCCGTTTTGAGGGTTAGAAATACAGAGGCAGAGGCTTCTTGATTATGACGAACAAAAACACTTTGCTTCGGCAGCGCCAATAAAACCTGCGCTTTACGCACCTGCTTCATCTGCTCAATGGCTTTCGCAAGCTGTCTTTCGCGGCTTAATTTGAGGCGTTCTTGCTCTAAACGTTGTGATACACCAAAACCCATGTCTTGCATGAGGATGTCATCACCTGCGTTTCGCTCTTGGTTCAAACCAGCGCGAACCATATTAAGCTTCAAGGAGTTATATTCACTTGCTGGTACCGAGATGGTATTACCCTCAAGCGAGTACTCGATCTTTTGCTGATCTAAGTAATCCAGAACTGGGATCAACTCTTCTGTTTCATAAGCCCCTAATGGACGCATTTCTGGCTCTTTAACCCAGAAAAACAGCATCACAATAAGCGCGACACAGATTGAGATAGACAGCACTAAGACGACCTGACGAAGTAAATCGAGGTCACCTACGGCCATATCAAATTTAGATGAACTACGTTCACCTAGATCCGGGTTTTGCCCTTCTCCGTCCAGCTCAGCACCCGCAATGAGTGCGTGGTCGTTACCATCGCTCACGGTTAAATCTGTTGTTTGACTATTATCTGCCACTACTTAACTACCCAACTTATACCGGCATATTCATCAGCTCTTTGTATGACTCAACCAACTTATTTCTAATTTGGATTGTCGCTTCAAAGGCCACACTAGATTTATTACGAGCAATCATCACATCAGACAGCGACACACTTTGGTCACCGCTATCAAAACGAGTTTGTAGATCCCCTGAGGTCTTTTGCAATGAGTTCACATTGTTGATGGCTTGCGTCAGCATGTTGCCGAAGTCTGCACCGACCGTTTGCCCTGTCGCAGCAGGACGCGCGCTCGCAGCTTCAACCATCATTGCCTGCATTTCGCCTTGTAAACCATCTATTCTCATTTACTACCTCAAGGAGTCAAATTTATGACTATCTATTTTGCTGTATTATTGACAGAGCAATTAGCGTGCCATACCTAAAAACGACTAGATATCGTATTACACTAGTCAGAAAGCTGACACTACTAATCTGTGCTTAGTTTGGGATATCTATTCCAGCATCGCGCATTTTTGCTAACTTATAGCGCAATGTGCGAGGGCTAATACCTAGTTTCTCAGCCATATCTTTACGTCGGCCGTTACATGCGATCAAAGTTTCAAGGATGATCGCATACTCTTGATCTCTAAGCTCATTCCCCAGACCTTCACTGCTTGAAGCGATTTTGTTGATTGGGTTTGCTTCCGCAATAGGCTTGATATCTGGTGTTGCCACATCGCTACCTTCCACAATCTGCTGTAGGCCACTAGCGTCTTGCCAATCCACCCCTTCAAGTAGGATGTGTTCACCTACAGCGATACGGTTCAGGCTCAGGTTGCCATCGTCTTGAGTCACTTCAACTAAAGAAAGGTCGGTAGTACCACCACCGATATC
>NZ_MCYD01000459.1:0-198 GCF_002876325.1 Vibrio sp. 10N.261.52.A1 | reverse complement strand
GCACATTACCCGGCCACGGATAATTGACGAGTTTGCTGATCGCTTGAGCTGACATGACCGGAACTGGCATACCCAGTTTGGTACAGTGGCGCTCAACTAAGTGCTTCGCCAAAGGCTCAATATCACCTTTACGTTCACACAGTGGAGGCCAAGAAATTGGGAAAACATTCAAACGGTAGTACAAATCTTCACGGAAAT
>NZ_MCYD01000458.1:0-319 GCF_002876325.1 Vibrio sp. 10N.261.52.A1 | reverse complement strand
GTTCATCAGCAACATATAGAAAAAGAAACATGGCAGACAGAGCGTAATCGCGACTTGATAATACGCTGGCAGATACTTTCGCCATTCGAATGGAACGTGTTTACGGAAAATGATGCCGAAGAACAACACTGAGCATAATAAACGGAGAGTCAGATTTTCATAAGGCTGCGGGAACAGATACTCCCACACAACAAAGTAAATAGGGAAACCGACAAAGCCCATCCAACCTACTAGGGTTAGATTCGGTTCAGCATATTGATAAACTTTACGAATAGCGTTCATACGAAATTCTTTATTCTCTAAGCCCAGACGTTTACTC
>NZ_MCYD01000457.1:0-225 GCF_002876325.1 Vibrio sp. 10N.261.52.A1 | reverse complement strand
TCAATATGAGCGGCGTTTTTGCATCTTGTTTTTGTCGTTAGATTGCTAACTCTCTTGCTGAGTCTTAAGAGTTTGGAACCCAAAATAAATTCGCATGAACGTAGTCAGCCAACACGCCGCCCCAAAGGCATAGGCAATAACCGCAAAGTGTTGTGGCCAAATACAAAAGGCAATGAAACAGGCAATGGTCTCTGTCCCTTCGGTTAGGCCAGACATGTAGTAGAG
>NZ_MCYD01000456.1:0-291 GCF_002876325.1 Vibrio sp. 10N.261.52.A1 | reverse complement strand
ATCGAAACGTTTCGATGATCATTATCACACTCTAAGAAGGTGAAAGGTGCAAATGATAAATCACACACTATTATCACTATCGAAACGTTTCGATGGCTTTTCTTGAGTTGTTCCTCATCCCATCAAACGTGTTTTTTCGATAGGTCGTGATATGAAAAAAAGTACTCTTATAAACTCTGAACTCTCCTACTTAGTGGCGACTCTTGGCCACACAGACGAAATTACGATTTGTGATGCAGGGCTGCCGATTCCAGATCATGTTTCTCGTATAGACCTAGCTTTAACTCACGG
>NZ_MCYD01000455.1:0-822 GCF_002876325.1 Vibrio sp. 10N.261.52.A1 | reverse complement strand
AAAATGAACAATGAAAAAAAAGTAGTAGTTAAAGTTAAAGACAAAGAAATGACTTGCGGAAGCTACAACAAGTAATTTGATATGGCCCTTTAGTAATAAAGGGCCATTGAGGTATTTTCATGAATTTAGCTTGTAGTTATAATCATCACTTTTCAACAGGGAAACTCTACCCTTCTAACGACGTAAGACTTATCGAACTTGGTTTCAAGGCATACCAAAGTTTGTTTGTTAATAGTCTACCACCTAACAAAATAAGCTCCACACCTCTATCATTACATATATCAAGATCACCAATCACTGAACCTGAGATTTATCAAGATCAATTCATCAACGAAAAGCTAATTGACAAAAAAGATGACAATAGAATTATTAGTCTTGGGTTTCACTTATGTGGAGATAGAAATACTAACATAGGAAAACTGGGGTTTTCATCGCACTATAAGCACAATGATGACAGTGAAAGCAATGCTATTCGTTTCTTGACTAAAGTACAACAGGTAACAAAAAAACCGGTTTGGTTAGAAAATGCAAATTTCTACTCTTCTTCAGTCAATGAAATAATATCGAATTGGAAGAGCTTTAATCGTGTAGTTAAGGCTTCCGGTGCTGGAGCGATAATTGACCTATCCCACCTAATTATTGACTGCAGTAACAATAATATAAGTCCACTCTCTATGATTGGTTTCATTGATTGGAATTCAGTAATCGAGATCCACTTATCTGGAATTATCGAGGGTAAGGATGGAGCTTTACATGATGGTCACGGCACACAAGTCCATTCATCTGTATGGGAATTACTCCAACAACTCCTAAAGTTAGAGT
>NZ_MCYD01000454.1:0-285 GCF_002876325.1 Vibrio sp. 10N.261.52.A1 | reverse complement strand
ATGGCCTACTAACAGGTGTTGAGACTCGTACGTCTTCTCCGGTATGTATCAAGCGTGGAAAAGACTTCCAAAGCATCAACCTTAAGGGCTTCTACCCTGCTGGTGAAGGTGCAGGTTACGCAGGTGGTATCCTGTCTGCTGGTATCGACGGTATCAAAGTTGCAGAAGCACTTGCACTATCTATGGTCGAGCAGAACCAAGCTGAGAAGCTCGAAATCGCTTAAGAGCTCGGTTAACGAACTAAAGCAAATATCAAAAAGGGCTCAATGAGCCCTTTTTTAGATC
>NZ_MCYD01000453.1:0-350 GCF_002876325.1 Vibrio sp. 10N.261.52.A1 | reverse complement strand
TTTGTAATGATTCTTCTCGTTTGTATTTGCCACCCTTCGGGGTGGCTTTTTTTTATTAAAGCCTTAGGCCGTTTTCATGTCTTCGCACGTACTCACACCGAGCTAACTCGACGAATTTATCAATAAAAACTCTTATCTATTAATGCTTTACACACCATCAAGCTATCTAATACCCTATCCACCGAACCAACAAATGAGGACCTATCATGTTAAAGTGGACCATATTATTTCTACTACTCAGCACAACATCTTACGCGGTGGCTTCACTAGATCCATTGGGCAATGGAAATATTCTTTAGTATTTCAGGGCTCACTTAACTAATTGATTCCATTATAGAGATACATAAAAA
>NZ_MCYD01000452.1:0-298 GCF_002876325.1 Vibrio sp. 10N.261.52.A1 | reverse complement strand
AGTTCGTAAAGCGCTTGAAAATGGCGAACAGGTAAAACTGTCTGGTTTTGGTAATTTTGATCTTCGCGAGAAAAACGAGCGACCTGGTCGTAACCCGAAAACTGGTGAAGACATTCCAATTTCTGCTCGACGTGTTGTTACTTTTAGACCGGGACAAAAACTAAAGGCCCGTGTCGAAAATATTAAAATCGAGAAGTAGCCAAGCAATTGACCACGCCTGGCGTGGTCTTTTTGTTTTTGTCACCGTATTTATTCTTGCCTTCCGTTTTCATTCTTTTATCTTCTCGTATCTCGTATC
>NZ_MCYD01000451.1:0-239 GCF_002876325.1 Vibrio sp. 10N.261.52.A1 | reverse complement strand
GGTATGACCATAGAGGCGGCTTTAGCGTACTTGGGTAAAGAGCTTGCGGAGTTTGATTCCGACCTTTGTTATCAGATTAAGCGGACCTCAGATTCGGCCAAGATACATGGCGTTGAAAAGGCTTTGAATGATCTCACTGAGCGAATTCCAACTCCCGCAATTCGAAGTTTTGTGCTGACGATTATTCAGAATTTGCAGTACGGTACTTCTGTGGCGCAAACACTCAGTGACCTTGCTGA
>NZ_MCYD01000450.1:1094-1250 GCF_002876325.1 Vibrio sp. 10N.261.52.A1 | reverse complement strand
GCAAGTGCCTTTAACCAATATATCGGTGGGTGGGATACATCGAATGTTATCAATATGATTCATATGTTTCAGCACACCGAAGCCTTTAACCAAGATATTGGTGCCTGGGATACATCAAATGTGACGAATTTTGGTTTGATGTTTAGTGGTGCAAGT
>NZ_MCYD01000450.1:0-285 GCF_002876325.1 Vibrio sp. 10N.261.52.A1 | reverse complement strand
TTAACCAAGATATAGGTCGTTGGGATACATCGAACGTGGTTAATATGTATAGAATGTTTGATGAAGCTAAGGCATTTAACCAAGACTTATCTAACTGGAATGTGAGTAAAGTATCTAATCATACTAGCTTTGCGAAAGACAGTGCTTTGACTGAAGAACACCTGCCAATTTTTGTAGACTAATTATCTATCGGTCTAGCTAAACAAAGGCCAGTGTTGATGGATTCAACGCTGGCTTTTTTATAGAGTTTGCAATATCGGGCTTATAGAGACTGTCCTAAATTCT
>NZ_MCYD01000449.1:0-383 GCF_002876325.1 Vibrio sp. 10N.261.52.A1 | reverse complement strand
GTGTTTTTTGCTCAGCACATTCGGTAATCAAACGCTTCTCTAGTTCAGACTGTTGCTGTTTGGTTTGCAGCCATGTGTTTGAGGCTTGCAGTTTTTCAGCAAACCAAGCATCAATGTACTCAAGTTCAGGTGCCTCAATTGAGGTTTCCACAATGCTCTCTTTGAGTGAGTGCCATTGCTGCTCTCTAGCTTGCGCGGTTTGACTTGCTTGATCATTCGCAGTTTGGTTTTGCTTATTGAGGTCGTTGAGACGCTCCTCCGCTAACACAAGATTAGCTTGCGCTTTATCAGCCATAACGCTCGCTGATAAACGTTGTTTTTCAGCTTCGGCGTAGCTGTTTTTAGCATCTACTAAGACTTTTAGCTGCTGCTGAGTTTGATTT
>NZ_MCYD01000448.1:0-5891 GCF_002876325.1 Vibrio sp. 10N.261.52.A1 | reverse complement strand
TGGAAACTGATGGTTATACTTTGTTACTTTTATCTTTGATAGGGCTCTTTCTTATGCTTCTGGTGGAAATAATTGGACAGGCTACTTAATTAGCTAATAGCGTTGAAAACGCTATAAACCAGCTGGCTTGGTACGGTTTGGTTTCGCTCGTAAACCGTCGGTATATAGTTATATATGTTTCATTCTCAATCAGTATTCACAACCAATAAATTATTACCAAGATACCTAACCTATGAGGTAGTAAATCGATTAGGTATAAGAATGAATACAAAGAAAAGGATACGGGAGCCGAAGGTTTATCAGGGTAGGTACTTTCACGACATAAAACTGAATAAAAAAAGAGAATATTATGAACCCTATCTGATAAAGTCGAAAGAACTTCTTGATTATGTTACAAGTGAACATAACAGAGTTCTTTCTTTTAGTCTTATCTTACGGTTCCCTCAAGATTTTAAGCAGGATAGAGATGTATCATATATTTCAAATTTTATAAGGGTATTTCAGAGGAAGGTTAATCTTAATTTAGAGGAGAGAAAAAAGAGAAAGGCTAGGGTTCATCATATCAAGAAGGGAAATAAGGTTTTCAATATATGGTGTAGAGAAAGGGATAGTAGTAATAATGACCACTATCATATGTTTATTCTACTGAGTTATGAAAACTTCCGAACTCTAGGTCACTACTCTACCAGTCATGAGCCAGAAAAAAGCTTAGCAATCTTGTTACAAGAAGCATGGTCTGACGTTATAGGAGTTTCATACTGTGATATGAAAGGCTTAGTTCATTTTCCCCCAAAGAATAATTACTTCAGAGTTGTACAAAATAGGCCTGAGACCAAGAGTAACTATGACGACTTACTTTTCCGAATGTGTTATTTAGCCAAAAGAGAGACGAAGAATTTCGGAGAAGGGATACGCTCATTTGGGTGTAGCAGGATCAGGCGGGGCTAGGGCCTTAAACTCTTATCAGGTGCCAGCAACGTAGTTTTGAGGATAGAGCTACGGTGTGGTTTGAATCTGATGTCACTGAGTGGAGGAATACTCGATTAATAGGGCTCATTTAATATTAGTTGGTTTTGAGTTGATATGTAATGAGGCTAGCGAGGGCTAGCCTTTTCTGTGATGAAAGAGCAATGATAATGGAGCTCAGTAATCAGACCTGGATGGTTGAGAAAGATGACCTGTTTATCCTTTTTGACGATTCCTTAAGTCCCATACTCGCCACTGACTAGCTTGAATGTGCGCACGAGCGTCCCGTTTAAGCTGAGTTAAGGTGAAAGTGCTTGAGAACATGTCACCGTCTAGACAGTAGCTACAGAACTGATGGCAGTTTTCATTTAGCAGGGAATAGTCTGTTTGTACGCCTAGCATGCCTTCTGCTATTTGAGCACAAGACTCACTTCCAACGGCACTGCCTTGTGCATTGCAACTGACGTAAATCGAAAGGGCAGTGGTATCAGCCAGGAACTGGTTAACTGATACGTCTTCGATAAGGCCGTTACCGTTACGATGGATGATACGTCCATTTCCTACGTAGACACCTGAATGTTCAGCAGTTCCAAATGCGAGATCGCAATACACAATGCTGCCCCTAACTGGGCTGTTGGTTTTCCATAATAAATTTTGAATTAAACTTTTCGATAAGTTGCCGACTAGAAAGCTTCCTATTGCGTTATATGGATTCATGTTATTTGCCCTCTAATGTTGTGATGACGAAACTCAAAAAGGCTCTGAGCTTAATGTTTATAAGGGATTAGCGGTCCCGCCCCCTTAGTAAATGATCATGCTTAAAGCTCAAGAGAAACGAAGTCCTTATCGACTTCATCTTGAGTGATACCGATATAGCGAAGCGTCACGCCTTCTGAAGTATGGCGAAGCATTTTCATGACACGTCCGATATCTTTTGTGGATTGATAGAGAAAGTAACCTCGCGTTTTTCTCATCGAGTGAGTACCTAACGCGATATTCAGTTCTTGGCCTACTTGTTGAAACGCCATCGACACAGCGCGTCGCGTGATTGGTTGCGGTGGTTTGTTTTTCAGCTGCTGGCATCGGTGGGATTGAAACAAGTAGATGTGGTCGGGATGTTGCTCCCTCAATCTAGCAATGTGCAGCTGCGCTTTGGTATTGAGCTGAATGTTGGCGATCTTTCCGGTTTTACTCTCTCGAATAATGAGTCGGTCGCCATTAATGTCTTCAAAGCGAATTGACAACAAATCGGAAATCCTCAGTGCTAGGTTTAATCCGATATGCCACACATCGGCCATTTGTGGATGACAACGAATACTTAATAAGTGACCAACCATACGTATGGTGTCATCGTCTTTAATTGCTTGGACCTCAGCCATAGTCTGCTTCCTTTTTTGTCTGTAGAAGGGTGTTTTGGGAAGCACAAAGCCGACGATATTAAAGAACCCTTATACAGCAAGGGGTGGAAGCTTCCCGTTTTAACAATATGGGAAGCAGCCTCGTTTTAGCTCTGTGCTGGTGGTTGTGTTGAATGTTTGTGATATGAAGTTGAGATTGATGGGCAGTGGATAGGGTTGCTACGAGTGATGATTAACTGTACTTAACCTGAACTTGGTCGTAGGCGTTTATTTCTACATAAGCTAGAAAGTTACACTCCCACATTTCATATAGCTCGGTTGTTTCTTGCAGGTACATACCAAGCCACCCGCTGCAACGAGCGAAAGCGACGTCGTTAGCAAAATCAAAAGCCAAGTCAGGAACGAGCTTTTGTGTACCTGTTTCTACATAAACAAGGTCAGTGATTTCCACAAGAGCGATATGGCTATCTTTAACCTCCACCGTAATAGAGACCGGGTGAAAGCCTCCGTCTTTCGGATGGTAGCTTGAATCTTGAAAACGGATGGTCATTTTTCCTCGGTAATTAACATCATCCATAGAGCGTTTGACTAACTCGATAAGTTGATGTGAAGGCTTAGCTCGTTTGCACGCGAACATAGCCAGATTGGCAGCTTGATTCATAGAGACCTCTTTGAAGGTAGTTAGGATTAACGAACGGATGTGATGTTGATTGAGATTGCAGATTTCGTGGTTAAAGTGTGAGTAATGGCTTTGAGCCAGCTAGCAAGCAAGGCTTGTACTTCTGGCCGTTGTAAGTTGCACTGCTTAATCTCTGGGTGATAGAACCAACACCCTGCGAAGTTGAAATACAGGGATAACTCTTTTTGTTGCGTACCTGTGACCATCACATCAAAGGTGGCAATAAAGCGAAGTTGCCAAGGTGTTTTGCTTGATGTTCGCTCTAATTGAATTTCGATTGGCTGAAAATGGCTATTCATATCTTTAGAGCGTATGTTTAACGCTATCCGCTTGACTGTACTTGGGATGACGTTTTCAGACATTAGCGCATCGAGAAAACAATGCATGGGACGAACGAGTTCTTCGTTAACACCGGAAATGGTGAATCTATTCATACCCACCCCTTTTCTGCAAATGACACACAATCCTCGCCCACAACGATGTGGTCCAATACTCGGATATCTACCAGCTTTAGTGCATCCACTAGCCGCTGTGTAATACGCCTATCAGCTTGAGAGGGCTCCGAAATACCTGACGGGTGGTTATGAGCAAAAACTACCGCGGCGGCGTTGTGGTTTAGCGCGGCCTTGACCACCTCGCGTGGGTAGATAGAAGCAGCATCAATAGTGCCAAAGAACAACTCTTCAAATCCTATTAACTGATGTTGATTATCAAGAAACATCACAGCAAATACTTCGCGGTCGTGAGCCCCTAACTTGAGCTTTAAGTACTCTTTAACATTCGTGGGGTTAGTAAAGGTGCCTTCTCGTTTGTATTTTGCAGCCAGTGCTTCAGCTGCACGTTCTAGCAGTTCATTTAACTCTGAAGTTTTGAACGGGTAATCGTGTTGGTTGTTGGAGTTACGCATAAGAGCTCCTCAGATCATCTGTTTGGTTATGCGTACTGATGAAATATATCTGAAAGGGCTTTAAATCAGCTTGCTAGGTATGGAGGATTGAAAGTAATCGCTCTCAGGGACAGGTAAAAAATAACTTACTTGCCGTTGCTATGTAGTAATCGTAATTAAGCGACGAATGAACAATTAACACAATTGGCTGGTGCAAAGAATGTATCGGCTTTTTAGTCTCTGGAGAGTATAAAAAATGAATAAAGAAATTTATGTAGAAGCAGCCATCGTAGAGAAGCGAAGAGGCCGTTCCGTCGGTGGTGTTGGGCTGGTTATATTCGATGTAAATGGAACAATGGCAGATGAGGACTGGCGATACTTTGACAGTATCATAGATCGTCATTACCTAGAGTTATCAGCACTTGCGTTTGGGCTTGAACATGCCGGAGACGGTGACATTGTTTATACCAGCAGTGACTACTGCGTTTCAGGCTTTAATGAGTGGTTAGATGGCTGGAAACGTCGAAATTGGCGTAAGGCAAATAAAAAGCCTGTAATTAATCAAGCTCTTTGGGAACTAGTGGATAAACGAAGTGCAGATAAGCACGTTGAGGTAAGAAAAGTCGCGGCCTGTTCTGCTGGAAAAGACGCCGCTTATAGATACGCTTTCGCGGTGGCGAACCGTCAGTTGTAATAATAATGAATCACTTGCTGGCATAGCCAGCAGGTGTTTTTTTGTTGTTACTGGGTTTGCATTTGGCATTGCAGACCACAATGTAAAAAAACGGTATTTTTCTACGTGTCAGGTAATCACATGGGAACCAATAACATAGGAGGACGTCCCATGAGATTTCTAAAGTTAAAAGAAGTTATGCAAAAGACAGCCCTTAGCCGATCAGCGATTTACAGAAAAATGAATGATGATAACTTTCCGCAATCAATCAATTTAGGTGATAGAGCCGTCGCCTGGGTGGATAGTGAAGTTGAAGATTGGATGGAAGCGTGTTTGGGTGAGCGTCGGGTTCGAGAACGATAAATCTCACAGAACTGAGGAGTGTCAGGCTACGATTATACTGATGCTTTCACTTCATCCTTTTCTAATTTTGCTATTTCGACCGAACGAATTTTATCGCTGCGGTCAACGAGAGTTACCCCCAGCTGGGCTGGGGTTTAGCAAGATTTTATGATAGATAATTTTCAGTTGCTAAAGTCTATGTCCTCAAGATGACCCAAAACATATACAATTGCTAGGAGTCAAACGACTGTATAAACAACGCTATTGATTAATCTGGTTTTTTCAAAGTGTGATTTTCCCATTTTGACTTCATCAGTGCCGCCAGTTGCGCATTGCGGAACAACAAGGAAGGATGTCCATCGGCTATTCGTTTTATCATGTAAACCTGTCCATTACCGCGCATCACTTGGTAGTCAACATCGCCGAAAGACACTGTTCCATTGACTGCTGATTGGATTTGAATTGTACCGCGAGGAAACTCTTCCATATAAGGTTTTGGCGACCAGCTTGTTGATTTGTCATCCAAGTGATAATAACTATTCAGTTCAATTGAACTATTGGTCAAGTCGAATAGTTCAACGCCATTCAATGTGTGATCTATGAGCTCTGATTCTTTTGGCTTGAGGTAGGCCTGAATATCACCATCAATGGAAATTGCCAATGCAAATTCATTCTCCATGTAAATGAAATCATCTTGCATCTCTGAACGACATCCCGTTTTATAAGGGTATTCACATTTAACATTTGGCTCTTTCGGCATCGTCATAAAGAAGGAGTTAGGATTTAAATCATCAAATGCCAGCGAGTACTGCTTCTCACCATTTAACTCAACTGTATTGTTTTGAATATCGAACTGCCAGTGCGAAAGTTCATCGCCATTATTTCGGGTGCGCCAGAAGTCATTCATACTAATAGAAAAATAAGACTGATTGTCCATAAATTCAGCAAGCGTTGGTGGCATGGTAGATACAGAAACTACGCCTGTGT
>NZ_MCYD01000447.1:0-2078 GCF_002876325.1 Vibrio sp. 10N.261.52.A1 | reverse complement strand
GGTAAACGCCTAGCATTAGCTAAACGAGCTTCTTGCTGGTAGCCACATCGCTGCGCCACTGCCTGACTTTTCACATTCGTTGCTGCCATTTTTATCTCAACACGCTTTGCCCCTTTATCAAGAAAGGCAAACTCTTCAACGAGTTGAATCGCCTCGCTCACATAACCAAATCCCGTTTTCGAAGTTCGTAACCAATAACCGATTTCAAAACAAGGTATAGAGTCGTCTCGGACAATAAAACCAATGGCGCCGATGAACGCCTCAGTATTCTTTTCAATAATACTGAACCAAAACTCCCCCACAAAATTAGAGAAATTACTGGCAGCCTCTTGAGTATTGAGTTTAAGTTGTTGCCGAGTTAACGATTCAGAAACCCAAGGCAGGAATTCGGACAACTCAGCCATACATTCTTGAACAACGTTAAACATTTCATCAGTATGGATTAATGAAGGAGGTGTTAATTTAAGTCGTTCACTTTCCATTACTCTCACCTTCCCACTCTGAGCGAAGCATCGCTAATACAACGGTATCCCACCACTTATTTTTGAAGAATCGGTGCTCTTTAAAGCAAGCTTCTTGTCTCATCCCGAGTGACTTACACAATCTTATCGCCGCTAGATTCTCACCAATGGTTTCTGCATAAATTCGATGAACACCTAACTCTGAAAACCCAAAACCAGCCAGAGCTTTGGCCGCTTCTACGGGTAGCCCTTTCCCCTGAATTGCTCTCGCAAAAGCGCAGCCCATTGAAGCTTGCTGGTTATCTTCAAGGCGTAAACACACGGTTCCGATAAACTTCCCTGACTCTTTACTTTCCACAGCTAATTGATAGGACTGACGAGGATCTTCCTCAGCCTGTTCAACAAACAATTGGGTGAGTTGATGGTACTTACTAGGCTCACAATCAGTTTCATCATAGAAACGCTGATATTTGGCGTCCTGTGACATGGCCACAAACGCGCTTTTATCTTCAAGCGTCATATCTCGAAGAACTAATCGGTTAGTTTCTAGTTTGAACATCAAAACTCCTTTTTATCTGTCTCCTAAACTGCATTACGTTACTGACAGTCAAGCCAATAACGAGCTACTGGACCAGGAAAAACTTTACCAAAAACTATTTTTTCAAACTTACCGCCATTTGCCTCAATGACTTTTCGTGAAGCTATATTGTCTTCGTCTGCGGTAATCAAAGCTTGTTTAATACCTAGAGAGCTCGCTTTTGGAATAGCGAATTTGAGTATTGCCTTACCATAGCCAGAACCTCTCTTTGAGGGAGCAATATCGTAGCCAATGTGCCCCGCTTCAAGTGACAGAAACTCATTATCGATGCGATGACGAACACGAATGGCGCCGAGTATCTCTCCTTCATCATTTACCAACCAATAATGATTACATGGCACATAACCATCGGGTAAGTTAACGCCTCTAGCCTCATCATTTAAGCATTCAATATAACGAGAAAAATCAAGAACACCGTCTTTGTAATAATCAGAGTTATCGATGTCGTGCTCCAAGAAGTCTTGATAATACACCTTAAAAGCGGACTCAAATTCTTTTGAGGGCGATACTAGTTTCATTGTTATCTATTCCTCTTACGACACAATTAAAGGAGCTTTCTAATTAGCAAGATGAATCTGATAGGTTCCAATTTGACTGCGAGTAAGTATGAGTTCATCAAACCCATTTACGATCAAATCCGCTTGGTTCAATTCTTCTCTGGTATGGCTGGTTAATAGAGCGATAGTGAAACATCCTGCCTTCTTGGCCGATAGTACGCCAGATGGTGAATCTTCAACTGCGACGCAATCTTCTGGTTTTGCGCCCAAAGCTTCTGCGGCTTTAAGGAAAGGATCCGGTGCTGGCTTACCTCGTACCACATCTTCGGCACAAATCATGACCTTTGGCAACGTAAAACCGGAGGCTTCCAAGCTTGTTGTTGCGACCGCTCTAGGTCCACTCGTTGCGATTGACCAGCAATCCGGACCTAATTTTGATAAAAAATCATGAGAATTTGGTATAGCCTTGGCGCGCTTCATCTCTTGGGTCGCAATAGTTTTGACTTTATTGACCTCAGTGAC
>NZ_MCYD01000446.1:0-575 GCF_002876325.1 Vibrio sp. 10N.261.52.A1 | reverse complement strand
ATATTAGGTTTCCCTTTTAGGGGAGAAATTTTTCTATTTAACTGGATGCTAGTTACTTAATCGTGATGGAGAAAAATACTAGTTTTAGGAAGACATCTCGGATCGATTTTTGCTTCATTCGTATTTTAGCCTTGGTGGAAGTGTTATGTCCCAAATCAAATTAGATGTAAAAAAACAACACGATGAAAACATCCAGTTTGATGATTTCTGTCAGAGTTATTTAGGTGGATTTGAAGATAGTATCGGAGGTGATAGTAATGTCTTACTTGCAAACTCTTTAGATAGGTTAGCAATAGCTTTAGAGAAAAACGGGCAAGATATAGAAGTGGTTCAATTGGTAAATGAAGCCTTTTTCTTAGGCTTTTTCCTCGTAATCTTCTGCGGCTTGCTTGCGCTACCTATTGTTACGTTTATTCGAGTTCTTAAGGGGTAGTTATGATTACACTTATTTACGGAAGACCTGGGACTGGAAAAACCTATGAAGCCGTGAAGTATCATATTTTACCGAACCTTAAACTTGGTAATAAAGTATTCACTAATATTCCTATCAATGTATCGAGTGAATATCTTACAGT
>NZ_MCYD01000445.1:0-805 GCF_002876325.1 Vibrio sp. 10N.261.52.A1 | reverse complement strand
CTTCCAATGTATCAATTGACTTCTTCGAGATCTTATCAATCGTTAACCTATATCCGTTATTGTTGTGAATGAGTGGATTCTTATAATTATCAATTTTTTTTATTTTTAGAATTTCATCTGGGCTGTAACTGTACTCACACAAGAAAAAATTGGCGATACATACTCTCTTTAGCAAGCTCGGTGATCTTTTTTGAGATTCCCATAAACTAATCATTGATTGCGTAACATCTTGGAATGAAACGTGTGATAACGAAAGTATGTCGACTAAGTCCTTCTGTGAATAGTTATTTTTTACTCTATGATATTTCAGTGCCTTTCCGAATTCTTTTTTACTGAACAATGGTTAATCCTTGGCAATTTTCAAGAAAAACAAATTTATGATTGTTCATTTTAAACATGACGTGCTGTATCAAAAAACCTCAATCCCCGATTAATCGTTCTTATTCCCGATACATTCATTGGCAGACTAGCAAGCGACTTGAGCAGTACTCTCCAAACTGACTAATATTTATAGGTCGGCTGAAAACAAAGCCTTGAACACATTGAAAGTTCATATTTTCTATCATTGTTAATGTGTTTTTGTCGTCTACCCCTTCTGCCACTGTGTATATTCCGTGATCATTAAATGTAGCGACTAGCAACATCACAAGTTTTCTCACTATCGAATAGTTCGAATTCAATATCGAGCGGTCAAACTTAACTTCATCTATGTAAAAATCGAGAAACTTATCTAGGTTTGAATTCTCTATACCAAAATCATCTATTGATATCTTCGAGCCTAGCAATTTTATTTCGTTTATTTTTG
>NZ_MCYD01000444.1:0-601 GCF_002876325.1 Vibrio sp. 10N.261.52.A1 | reverse complement strand
CCTTTTTTTGTTTCTAAATATATTGAAGCCGTAAATAATACTTTAGTCGACTTAAATATTAATTCTATTGCTTAGTCAGTAATTGCGACACCCACTATGCAAATTGAACATTTAGATAGCGAAATCTTCTAGAGATTTACCAGCGTCTAGTTGTTCTTGGATAGCTGAAGGTGTGCGACCTTGGCCTGTCCAAGTTTTCTCGTCGCCGTTCGCATCTACGTATTTGTATTTAGCTGGGCGAGGAGCGCGTTTCGCTTTTGTTGTTTTAGATTTTGCTTCGCCAGAAAGCGCAGCAATAAGATCAGCAACATCAATTCCGTCTTTTGCGATTTGCTCAGCAATAGCAGAAAGTTTAGCTTCTTGTGCTGCTTTAGCCGCACGTTCTTCAGCTTCAGACTCTTGACGCTCTTGTACAACAATAGTTAGCTTGTCTAGCGCTTCTTCTAGTTGCTCAAGAGTTAATTCACGTGAGAATGCGCGAAGGCTACGGATATTTAATAGAGTTTTTGTTAATTCAGACATGATATTTTCCATCAAGGTAAACTAAATAATCTACCTAATAATAAACAGAGCTTAGGAATAAAACAAATAGTATTTCTTC